>JAQUGA010000187.1 GCA_028684405.1 Bacteroidales bacterium
GGAAATTCCACTCGGAATTTTTTATTGTTGGGAGGCAAAGATGATTTCTTGAAAGCAGAAGTAATTCAAAATCAATTTCCAGAAAAAGTATTGAACTCTTGCGGAAAACTTACGCTAGAAGAATCGGCTTTAGCAATAAAAAAATGCGGAATTATTATTACCCCAGATACAGGTTTAATGCACATTGCAGCGGCATTAAATCTGAATATTATTTCCATTTGGGGAAACACAGTTCCCGATTTTGGAATGTATCCCTACATGCCCGATTTTTCGGAAAAGTATAAAATACTAGAAATCAAGAATTTAAAGTGTCGACCATGCAGTAAAATTGGATATGAGAGATGTCCTAAAAAGCATTTTAAGTGCATGATGAATCAGGATTTTAGCACTATCTTAGATGGATGTGTCGACCCAAAATAAGATTCAGTATTTCTAATAACAAGAGGCGGAAAATGATTTTTCAGCCTCTTGTTATTTGTGGTTTTAAAAAATTTAGTTTTCTGTAAATGTTATTTGTATTCGCTGGCAACAATTTCGCCGCTCAAAACCAAATGACCATTGAGAGCCAAAGCTTTCATTTCATCTTCGCCTGGATAAACGGCTACGGGAGCCAAAAATTCAACATACTCTTTTACAAGAGCTACAAATGGTTTGCCATACGCAATTCCGCCGGTTAACAAAATAGCATCCACTTTCCCTTTAAGAACGGTGGCCATGGCACCAATTTCTTTTGAAACTTGATACGCCATTGCGTTTTGCATGAGTTCTGCTTTTTTATCTCCAGAATCGGCTCTTTTTTCAACTTCGTAAGCATCGTTTGTTCCCAAATATGCTACATATCCGCCTTTTCCAGTAATCATTTTTTTTACCTCATCATAGCTGTGTTTTCCGCTAAAACAAAGTTTTGCCAATTGTCCAACAGGAACCGTTCCACAGCGTTCGGGGCTAAATGGACCTTCTCCGTCAAGGGCTTGGTTTACATCAATTACACGTCCTTTGCAGTGTGCTCCTATGCTGATACCACCGCCTAGGTGGACAACAATTAGGTTTAAATCTTCGTATTTTTTATTGATTTCTTTAGCATACGTTCGTGCAATGGCTTTTTGGTTGAGAGCATGAAAAATGGAAACTCTTTCAAATGCAGGATGACCCGAAATGCGTGCAACATCTTGCAACTCGTCAACAACAACAGGGTCAGCTATATAGGCATTAGAGCCTGGAATGCTAAGGGCAATATCGTTGGCAATTAATCCGCCTAAGTTGCTGGCATGTTCGCCGTTAATTCCTGCTTTCAAATCAGCAATCATGGCTTCATTTACAGAATAAACGCCAGATGGAATAAACTTCACAAGACCGCCACGACCAACAATTACTTTTAGACTATCCAATTCAATATTATTGGCTTTTAATTCCGCTAAAATTATATTTTTTCTAAATTCGTATTGATCCGTTATTTTCTCAAAAGGGGCTAGTTCTTCTGCTGAATGTTTAATGTTTTTTACAAAGATTTCTTCAGCACCCGAAAAAACTGCGATTTTTGTAGATGTTGAGCCAGGGTTAATGGCAAGAATTAGATTTTTTGATATCATTTTCTATTGGTTTGATTTTGTGTTATTTATTTTGCCAATGCAGCTGCCAGAGCTATAGAATATAGTTTTGTTTTCGAGCTGTCGCCTCTGGAAGAAAGAACGCAAGGAACTTTTGCTCCCATTACATTGGCTGCAATTTCAGCATTATTAAATTTAGTACTTGCTTTATAAAAAACATTTCCGCTCTCAATATTTGGAAACAATAAACAGTCTGCATCTCCAGCAACAAAGCCTGTCAGTTTTTTGGTTTCAGCACTCTCTTTATCAATGGCAACGTCTAGTGCCAATGGTCCATCTACGTGTGCCCCTTTGATTTGTCCGCGATCCGCCATTTTTGATAAAACTGCTGCGTCAATACAGGCTTCCATTCCCGTCGACACAAGCTCTGTTGCAGCAATTATAGCCACTTTTGGTTTTTCAATACCAATGGCTTTGGCCGTTTGTATCATAAAATTGATGATGGTCTCTTTTTGTTTAATGTCGGGATTGGGAATAATAGCACAGTCACTGGCAATCAGTAATTTATGATAAGCAGGGTTTTCAACCACCGCAATATGCGTAAGAACTGCTTTTGGAATCATTAATCCAGTTTCTTTATTCAAAATAGCACGCATATATTTATCGGTGCTTACCAAACCTTTCATTAAAATATCTCCTTCTCCGTCGTTAATTAGTTTAACAGCGAGAGTCGCAGCTTTCATTTCGTCCGCTTCTTGTATAATTTTAAATTTAGACACATCTATTTCGAGTTCGGCACAAACTTTTTTTATTGTTTCCGTATCTCCTGTTAAAACAGCTTCGATAATTCCTTTGTCAACGGCTTCGTTTACTGCTTCAATGGTATGAGCATCATTGGCATAGGCCGCAATTAAACGCTTTTTGCCTTTTGTTTTTACTAATTCAATAATTTGATCAAGTTTTGTAATTCCCATTATATTTGTTTTTATGTTCAAGATGCTACAAAAATAAAGAAAAAGTGATATGAAAGCAAGAAACAATCACTCATTTACTATAAAACAAAATCATTTGTTTTATAGCTTTGCTGCAAACCGGACAAAAGTTATTATAAACAACATCTTTCATTGTGCAACTAACAGCCGGTCTGTAAACCCCTTTGGACTGATATCCGGCTCCTTCAAAAACGCCTACTACATTACGGTATCCTTCTACCGGAGTTGGAATTGGTGTATTGTCTTTTAGCATATCTTTCCATTTTTCATCAAAACTCACAAGTGTTGTGATGTTTGGCTCCCAAGGCTCAATGTGAGTGGGGTAGTACTCTTCAACGGAAACATCAGAACTGTAATATTCGTCTGCCAAGCCCGATACTGAATGTCCCAATTCATGAACGCTTATAAAAGCGTAGTCTTCGCAATCGGCACAAGCAGTGGCGTACAAATTATAAATACCGCCTCCTCCGTATTTAGAAGTGTTGCACATAATTAAAATTCCATCAAATGTTGTTGAAGTAGCCAAATCATACATTTTCCACACTTCTGTTAGCATTAAATAGCGATCGGAAGAAAAGGTGTTAAAACTTGAATTTAAAACCGTTTGTGGCATGCTATTTAGAATTGGATCCCTGACACCACTCTCCTGCGAAAAAGCTACAACACCTTTGATGTTAATTTGATCTTTTAACTCAGAGTATGGTTTGCAATCTAGAAGTCCTTCACTTAATTTTCGGAAATCCTCTTTCATTTTTTGTTCCTCTTTTTGCGAATAACCATCCGGAATAATCAGTAAATCATATTTGTTTTTTGGACTTCCTGATATGTGAATATCCATTACAGAAATTGATGCTTTTTTGCTGTTATTTTTAGCCATTAGTGGGGAAAAATAAAAACTGTCAATGGCTCTGAATATATTCTCTTGGGTTCGATTATGAAAAACAAGTTTTACTGATTTTTTTGGAAATGGAAATAGAAAGCTCATTTCAAAAGCTTGAACATTTCCTAGTGCTTCTGGAGTGTGTTGCCATTCTTCATACAGACTTGAAAATCCTTTTGAATAAATTAGTTTATTGCTTAAGGAGTCATAGATTTCAATTTTGTGCATTCCATATTCAAAAGAATCGAGGAAGTTGTTTTCATTGAATGAAAAGGCGTCTACAGTAGAAACAGAACGGATTGCGATAGAGTCCATGTTTAATGAAGCAAATACATGATAATCAATGCGCATAGCCTTGTTGTCCTCGAAAAATAAATTTTGTGCTTTTACAAAAGAAAAGACAAAAAAGAGTAGAATTAAGTATGTTTTTTTCATCGTGGATTCTTGGGCTTATTCATTCCGCAAATTTAAATAAAAGCAGCGATAAATACTTGTTTTAAACAAAAAGAGTGAGCATTTTCTGCTCACTCAAAATAAAATACTGTGATAATTTATTTTATGCCTAATTTCTTTTTTACCAAAAGCATAATATCATCGCCTGCTTCATCATAAAGCAATACCCCCATTGAAGAATCAAAAATATACGTATAAGCATTTTCTTTACCTACATCTTCAATTGCTTTTTTTGCTTTGTCAATAATGGGTTGAACCAACTCTTTCTCTTTTTCTTGCAAGTCTTTTTGAGCCGATTGTTGGAAAGCTTCGATGCGAGCTTGTAAGTCTTGTAGCTCTTTTGTTTTGGTTTGTTGTATCAGTTGCGACATAGTGGCTTGTTCCGAAACAAAAGTATTGTATTTGTTTTCAAGTTCCGACTGCATAGCAAGAATTTGTTTTTCAAGTGTGCTGGCGTGTGCTTGCAATACTTTTTCTGCAGAATCACGACCGGGCATGCTTTGCAACAACTCCATTGAATCAATATGACCCAGTTTTATTTTAGCCTGTCCAAAAGAGTTTAAACTTGCAAAAAAAGCAAGAGCAACAGCAATAATAATTCCTTTTTTCATTATTTATTTTTTATTTGATTTTTAAAGTGCAAATATAATACAATAACAATACCTGTAAAAAAATTGGGTTTTAAAAAAGATTAAAACCCAATTTATTCCATTATTAACTATTTTTTATTCTGTTCATTTTTAGGAGTAATTCCCAATCGATCCAATATTTCATCTGAAATATCCATTTTTGAATCGGCATAAATGATGGTTAATGATCCAGATTTGTCAAAAACGAAAGAGTAGTTTTTTTGACGAGAATATTCTTCAATAGCATTAAACACTTTGTCTTGAACAGGTTTTACGAGCTCTTCGCGTTTTTTAAACAAATCCCCACCGGTTCCAAAACGTTTGCGTTGAAGCTCCTTGGCTTCTTTTTCGGCATTAATAATTTCCTCTTCTCTTTTCTTTTTCATGTCTTCGGGCAAAAGAACTACATCTGCCTGATACTTTTTATACTTTTGATCGATTTCGCCAAATTTTTTCTCAATTTCTTTTTGCCAATCGATAGAAATTCTATCTAATTCAGCTTGAGCACCGGTGTATTCGGGCATATTGTCGAGAAT
>JAQUGA010000021.1 GCA_028684405.1 Bacteroidales bacterium
TCATAGGAAATTTCAAAATTCAACCAATAATATTATGTCATTTGTTAAATGAGTTAATGTTTTCCACATTTCTGGAATATTATTTAAAAAAAAATCGTATTTTTAAGTTTTGAATCAAATAATATACAGTTCTAAGGTGAATTGGCGTGCTTGATATTTTATAAAACACACTCTGAAATGAAAAATTGCTATATAAAAATTATAAGAATTAGAGGCTTTTTAACTGCTTTTAGAAAGTATTTAAAATATGCTTTTGGCATCTTGTGTTTTTTTATGATTCTGATGAACGGCTTTGTTCATGCTGCCAAGAGAGACACTTTGCATGTTGGTGGCGTGTGGGCATATGTTGAAAATCTAGGACAATGGGACAGCCCTATCCTTTTTAAAGCCCGAATGCATGATGGAGCTTTGTTTTTTGAAAAAAACGGATACTCTGTTGTTGTGCAGGATAGAAAAGCCATCGATAAACTAACAGAATCCAAGCTTGATTATAAAGTCCGATTGGGTCCTACGCCCGATAATAAAGTGAATTGTCATGCCTATAAAGTTCATTTCCAGAATGCCAACGCCAATCCCCAAATAAAGAAGTACTATCCATCTGCGGATTATCGAAACTATTATATTGGAAATGATTCAAGTCGTTGGAAATCATTTGTCAGGGCATATAGCAAAGTAGAATATAAAAACTTATACGATGGAATTGATTATATTATTTATTCGCATGAAAACCAGTTTAAATATGATTTGGTTGTAGCACCCCATGCTAAAATGTCTGACATTCAGATGAGATACGATGGTTTAGAGAAGATTTCACTATCCAAAGGAAGTTTGCTATTACGAACCAGTATCAATACGATTGTGGAGTTGCAACCTTATGCTTATCAGCTGATTAATGGTCTGGAAAAAGAGGTGAATTGTAATTTTGTGTTGAACAAAAACGTGGTGAGTTTTGAATGTCCAAATTATGACTCTAATTTTCCATTAATTATTGATCCTGTGATGGTTTTTTCTACGTATACAGGCTCTACATCTGATAATTGGGGATATACAGCAACCTATGATCAATATGGTTTTTTATATGCCGGAGGTTGTTCTTTTGGAGTGGGTTACCCTGTTACGCCTGGGGCATTTCAGGTTAACTACGGAGGCGGAGGTCCCAATAATGTTGATATTTCCATCACAAAATTTGATACTACGGGTTCAATTTTGATTTATTCCACGTATTTAGGTGGTACAGGAACTGAAGTTCCCCATAGTTTAATCGTTAATGATAACAACGAATTGTATGTGCTGGCGACTACCGGGTCGGCAAATTATCCGGTCACTGCGGGTTGTTACGACAATACTTTCAATGGAGGGACGCCTTATATACTTACTGCCGTTTTGCATTACACAAATGGAGCCGATATTGCCATCAGCAAGTTTTCCGAAAATGGCTCTCAACTGTTGGCTTCAAGCTTTTTTGGAGGTTCCGGAAATGATGGTTTAAATACCATTACAGCATTGAAAAAAAATTATGCCGACGATGTGCGAGGCGAAATAATGATTGATGAAAATTCAAATGTCTATGTTGTTAGTAGTACATCTTCAACAGATTTTCCGGTGACATCTGGCGCATTCCAACAAAACTATGCTGGCGGGAATCAAGATGGTGTTGTTTTTAAGCTAAATCACAATTTGACAAATTTAATTTGGAGTTCATATTTGGGTGGAAATGGCGACGATGCCTGCTATAGCATTCAGATTGATACGGAAAATAATGTATATGTTGCCGGAGGGACTACATCTTCTAATTTCCCGACCACTCCTGGAGTAGTACAACCCAACCATGGAGGAGGAGTAGACGGTTATATTACCTTGATTAATAAAAATGGGAACGCTATCCTTGCATCAACTTATTATGGTTCAGGTGTTTATGATCAGGTTTATTTAACTAAAACGGATCGTCTAAACAATGTGTTTGTTTTTGGTCAAACTCAAGCATCGGGTAATTTCTTCATATCCAATGCCTTGTGGAATAAGCCGGGCGGAGGACAGTTTTTAAGCAAATTATCACCTAATTTAAAAACAGTTATTTGGTCAACTGCCTTTGGTTCTGCAACAAATACTTCGGGTCAGCCCGACATTTCGCCCACTTCACTTATGGTTGATTTGTGCAATAATATATACATGGCAGGTTGGGGAGGGTTGCAACTCAACGGTTTTGGTGGGACAAACGGAATGCCAATTACATTAGATGCATTTCAAAGTACAACAGATAATCATGATTATTACTTTTTGGTTATAACCGATGATGCTTCCGACATTGTTTATGGGAGTTTTTTTGGCGACCCTGTGGCAAGAGAACATGTGGATGGAGGTACGTGTAGATTTGACAAAAAAGGCAGAATATATCAGGCTATTTGTGCTGGATGTGGTGGTATGAGTAATATGCCAACTTCTCCGAATGCTTGGTCAAGTACAAACCAGAGTTATAATTGCAACTTGGGTGCAGTAAAATTTGATTTTCAATTGCCCGCAATTATTGCCGACTTTGTAACTCCGAATATAATTTGTGCACCCGCCACCATCAGTTTTCAAAATACATCCCAATCGTTATCTTCTGGAACTACTTTATGGAATTGGAATTTTGGTGATGGAACCACTTCTACTCAGAAAAATCCTTCGCATACATATACTGAATCCGGAATTTATGACATTCGATTGATTATTAGAAATATAGGGAGTTGCAACTATGCTGATACCATTGTAAAACAAGTAATAGTTCTTTCAAACACGAAAGATACGCTGCCCGAACAACATATTTGTCTCGGAGATTTTGTGCAAATTGGGGTCCCTCCTGCAGGTAGTTATGCTATTACTTACATATGGACTCCACCGTCCGGTTTGAGTAATACCAATACCTCAAATCCCATTGCCAGTCCAACTTATACAACGAATTACATGCTTCGTATTAGTGACGGAGTGTGTATAGATACACTTGTTCAGAAGGTAAATGTTTATAATATAATGTTGGATGCAGGAAATAATGTTACTGTTTGCAAGGGCGATACTGCTAAGCTAACTGCAATATTTTCGGGAGGAGCCAATCGGTTTTATTGGTCTTCCAATCCTAATTTTTCAGATACCTTGAATTCCGATTATACAAGTAATATATTTCGTCCCGTTGTTAATCAAACACAAACTTATTATGTTCATGCTACAAATGGCTATTGTTCAGCCTATGATAGCGTGAAAGTAAGCATGTCGTATGCTGATATTTCGGCACAAACACCTTTTACTATCTGCCAAGGCGATACGGTTCAGCTTTCTGCATCCAATTTGATTTCGGGCCAAACACTTACTTATTTATGGTCGCCTGTTAGTGGCATTGTTTCGGGAGGAAATACCGCAAACCCAAAAGTATCACCCTCGACCACCACTACATACATCGTTACTGGAACCAATAGCATAGGTTGCAAAGACACGGCCTCTGTAAAAATAAATGTCAATATAGTTCAAAGTACGAATCAAGTTACAAATGTTCGTTGTTATGGAGAATGCAATGGATCTATTCTGGTTATTCCTTCTGGCGGGACGACACCATATTCCTACCAATGGGGACACACCGGAAGCAATATTAACTCAGTTTCAAATCTTTGTGCCATCGACTATACATTGACAATTACCGATGATGTTGGTTGTAAAAAAACACAAACATTTACGATTCAACAGCCATCTCCAATCACAATTTCATACACTGACTCTGCACAAGTTTTTTGCAACGGAATATGTGATGGGCAAGTCAGAGCAGTCGCCTCTGGAGGCGTTTCTCCATATCAGTATGCATGGATTAATGGTCAAAATACTGATTTAAATATAAATTTATGTGCTGGATTATATACAGTTACTGTAACCGATCATAATTTATGCACTAAAATTGGACAATTTAGAATTTTAGATACATCTACTTTTGATGCCGAAGGTTTTGCCATTCCAACTCGTTGTTTTGGAGAGTGCAATGGGGTTGCAAATGTGGTTGCAAGCAATGGGGTAGAACCCTATTCTTATCAATGGAATATTGGAAATGACAGTACCATTTTTCATAATCTTTGTGCGGGAACATATAATGTTACGGTTTCTGATTTTCACAACTGCACTCGAAATGTGTTTATTACCATTGAACAACCTCAGAAATTAAAAATTGATTCGATTTTTAAAAGAAATCCACTTTGCTACAATAGTTGCGATGGAATAATAAAAATTTTTCCAACAGGAGGAACACCTCCGTATGAATATACATGGAATGGAGTAGCAGGCCAAAATAGTGCCGAAAATCTGTGTGCTGGATCCTACGAAATAATTATTATCGACGCACATGGATGTGTAACTGATACCATTATAAACCTCACAGATCCTGAGCCCTTTATTGTAAATATTGAAACCACTAAAGTTCCTTGTTTGGAAGCTTGTTTAGGTTCTGCAACGGCGACAGTTAGTGGCGGAACGCCAGATTACTTTTACTATTGGAGCAACGGTCAAAACCAAGTTACAGGCATTCATAATCTTTGCAAAGGAGATTATGTACTTACGGTTTCAGATTACAATAATTGCCATGCTATTGCTCAATTCTCAATTCTTGACTCTTCTTATTTCCCACCCGAGGGTATAGAAGCGTGGAGCGATAAAGACACTATTTGGGAAACACAAAATGTTCAATTATACAGTACCGAGTTAGATGATTTTACTTATTTGTGGTTGCCTTCAGCTTCCTTAAATAATCCAAGCATTCCAAATCCGATTGCGACTCCTTCGCTGACAACAGAATATGTTGTTTATGTGACCGACCTGTATGGTTGCATGTTGTCTGATACGGTTAGAATTACGGTTTTGGAAGTCATTTGCGATGAACCTTTTGTTTATGTGCCAAATGCTTTTACACCAAATGGTGATGGAAACAATGATGTGTTATTTGTACGAAGCGACATCCTTATCGATATTATATTTGCGGTATACGACCGCTGGGGAGAGAAAATATTTGAAACTACGCAATTAAACAAAGGTTGGGACGGAACCTATAAAGGAAAGAAAAGCGATCCAGGAGTATTTGTTTATTATTTGGATGCTACCTGTTTGACCAAAGAGAAACTTGTGAAAAAAGGAAATGTAACACTAATTCGATAACTCAATTGAAACTAAAAAATATAATATTATTCTTTGTTTTCATAATATGGATGTCAATATCTATGCTGGCACAAGATATTCATTTTTCCCAATTTTGGGCTGCTCCTTTGCATGTTAATCCAGCACAAACTGGTTTTTTCGATGGTGTAGCCAGATTGAGCGCCCAGCATCGAACACAGTGGAAAGCGATCTCGAAACCCTACCAAACATTTTCTTCATCCATTGATTTGCCTATGATAAAACGTCCATATCGTCAAGAAGTGTATGGTTTTGGAACAAATGTATATAGAGATGTTGCTGGTGATTCAGATTTTGGAACAACACAATTTAATCTCTCTTTTTCATATATAAAAAGTTTAAACAGACGAAATAATAGCTTCCTCTCTTTTGGCCTACAAGCAGGCGCAGCACAAAGAACCATCAATTATTCCGAATTGCATTTTGATGAGCAGTTTCACAATGGAAGATTTAATCCGAATACGGGAAATACTGAAAACTTTGCTCGAGAAAATTTTATCTTTGGCGATGTAAGTGCAGGCCTAAATTGGGTCTATCAGCCCAGAAATCGGCAAATGTGGAATTTTGGAGCCGCAATATTCCATTTAAACAAACCTAAACAATCGCTTTTTAATGACGATGATGTTCGACTGGATATGAAAATAATAGGAACAGCTAACACGAGCATTAATCTCGATAAAGACATTGTTTTAAACCCCATGATTATCACTAGTTTTCAAGGTACATACAAAGAAATAGTTTTGGGTGGTGTAACAAAATATATTCTGGATAAAGATCCACTTACCTATACAAGTCTCAATTTTGGAGTTTTTTATCGCGTTGCTGATGCTGCTTATATTATGATGGGAGGTGAATATCTGAGATTTAATTTTGGAATTAGTTACGATATTAATATGTCCCGATTAAAAGTTGCCAGTCGATATAGAGGTGGTTGGGAAATATCAATCTCATACATTTTCGATAGATATAAACCACGAAAGATTAAAGAATTACCTTGTCCAATATTCTAACATTATGCCGAAAATGAAATGGATAATATTTAATTTGCTTTTTATATTGAGTTTTTCTCAACTGGGATTGTTTTCTCAAGATGCGGAATCTCAACTCATAAAAATGGCAGATGAGGCGTATCGTCAGGGCGATTATTTAGCTGCGTCAACTTATTATGGACGATTGGTAAATGATGTTTCCAACAGCAAACTAGAGCACATTGAGAAGTATGCTCGTGCTCTATTTAAAAATCATGCTTATGCAGATGCCGCTCAATGGTACGAAGTTTTATACCAAGCTGATACCTTGAAAAAGTTTCCGGAAACTAAATTCTGGCTTGCCACAGCCACCAAACAAAATGCTAAATATCAAGAAGCACATATTCTTTTTTCAGAATTTTTGGTCGAAAATAATGGAAAAGATAAACTTTTAGCCGAAAAAGCAAACATAGAACTTAAAGCATGCAAAGAATCCATTCGTTGGAAGGATAATCCATTGCCCATAAAAATTGAACATTTAAGCCCAAATATCAATACGCCGCATTCCGAATTCAATGCCTTTCAGTTGGGCGATACAGCCCTCTATTTTTCTTCTTTACGCTTGGTTTTTCCCGAAAATTTAAATTCTATTTTCCCGGCTATTTATATCTCTAAGATTTATCGTTCTACCATATCTGTTGCTGGTTATTCAGAAGGGAAGGAGATGCCTTTGGTCATCAATAATCCCGAGACACATAATGCCAATTTTTGTTTTAGCCCCGATAAAAATCGCCTCTATTTTTCGCGTTGCAAAAATGAAAGTAATATACAATTAAATTGTGAAATTTGGGTCAGCGAGCAACAGCAGGGGAAATGGAAAAAGCCAGAACGACTAAATCGTCGTATTAATGCACCCGGCGTTACAACAACTCAGCCTTTTATTACCTCTTTCAATGAAAAAGAAATCTTGTATTTTGTCTCCGATAGAGCCGGTGGATATGGAGGTATGGATATTTGGTATTCCATTTATGACGAAGGGAAATATCAAGATCCTTCCAATTTAGGCAGCGTAATCAATACAAAAGGAAATGAAATTACTCCTTTCTACGATGAAAAAAATGGAGATTTGTATTTTAGTTCCGATTGGCACCCGGGCATGGGAGGCTATGATGTTTTTAAAAGCAAAGGTGCTCTTAATCAATGGGAAAAACCCAGAAACATCGGTTATCCATTTAATTCTCCTGCCAATGATATCTATTTTAGCATAAATCAAGAAGATACCATGGCAGGTTATTTTACCTCAAATCGAAAAGGTTCTCTGTATATTAGTGGAGAAACATGCTGCAACGATATTTATTATTACGAGTGGTTGGAAAAACCTAAACAAATTGCTTTTACGGATACTCTATTTGTCGAGCATGTTGATCATTCTTTAAAAATTAAAGATTTGCTTCCGCTGACGCTCTATTTTCACAACGACGAACCTGATCCTGCAACCACTAAAATGACGACCACATTGAATTATAAAACCACTTTGGCCGACTATTTTGGACTGATGGATATTTATAAACAAGAATATGCAAAGGGTTTGCAGGGCGAAGAGAGAATAAAGGCACAGCACGATATTGAAATTTTTTTTAATGATTATGTGAAAAAAGCTTATACCGATTTGCAACTTTTTGCGGAGTGGCTAAAGAAAGATTTGGATAAAGGAAATCATGTCAAAATTACCATAAAAGGATATACAAGTCCTTTGCATACTGCTGATTATAATTTAAAATTGGCTTCGCGAAGAATCTCAAGTTTGAAAAACTATATCTACGAATATAACAATGGTGTTTTCATACCCTATATTAATGGTGAAATTGAAAATTGTCGTTTGGAATTATTGGATGCTCCCATTGGAAAAACAGAAGCCAGTCCTTTGGTTAGTGATAATCCAAATGACAAACGAAATTCGATATTCAGCAGAGCCGCTGCTCTGGAACGTCGAATCCAAATTGTGATGTACGAGTCGGAGAAAATGCAATCGGCCTCAGACACAATGCCCGAGCTGTTTTTAGCACAAAAAGAAATGGACTTTGGTGAAGTGAAAAATAACCAAGAGTACGTTTTGGTGGTGCAATTTATAAATTCAGGACAAAAACCACTGATTATAGAAGATATCGATGTTCATAATTCGGGCGTTGAGGTGGATTATCGTAAACTTGAGATTTTGCCAAATGAAACATCAGACTTTGTCATTCGGCTGAAAACCAATTATTTAATATCGAACAAACCCATAGAATTGATCATTAAATCCAATGCACACAATGCTACTGAACTCTTTCTAATCAAGGCTAAAAAGATTGAATAAAAGCAGAAAATTTAATGGATTTTATCTTGACTGAATCATATTGTAGATAGATTCAGCTGTTTTGGCAGAGGCACCGCCTTTTCCCAATATTGTTTCCAATTCGTGATAATAATTCATCATTTTGCTTCGAAAATCGAGGTCTAAAATAATTTTATCCATCTCTTTTTTCAAACGTTTTTCATTAAAATCATGTTGAATAAGCTCGCAAACAACTGGTTTATCCATAATTAAATTGACCAAAGAAATATAGTTGATGCCTTTCACTACTCTTTTCGCAATTTCGTATGAAATAGTACTGCTTTTGTAGCACACTACTTGTGGAACTTTGAAAAGAGCCGTTTCCAAGGTGGCGGTTCCCGAAGTTACCATCGCTGCATAACTTTCCGAAAGAAGAGCGTAGGTTTCGTCAACTACAAATTTCAGTTCAGAGCAATCACACAGTGCTTTGTAAAAATCAATCGACTGCGATCCAACCGAAGCAACTACAAATTGAAAATCAGGATATTTATTTGCCATTTTAGCCATGAGTGGCAACATTTTT
The DNA here is from genome assembly GCA_028684405.1 of Bacteroidales bacterium. GTDB lineage: Bacteria > Bacteroidota > Bacteroidia > Bacteroidales > WCHB1-69 > JAQUGA01. The sequence goes on from JAQUGA010000021.1 coordinate 9,047, forward strand.
GAAATCTCTTGTTTTCTGCTTCCAGGAAGTATGGATATGATTTTCCGAGAGTCGGTTTTCAGAATATGCTCAATTTGAGGATGCGGTTTCTGTAAAATTGTATTATCATTAACGGCGTCAACCAAAGGATGTCCCACAAAATCAACAGAATAGTTGAATTTTTTGTAGAAGTTTTTTTCAAAAGGCAATATAACATGTAATTTATCAACATGTTTTTTTATCGAGTGGACTCTGTTTTTTTTCCAAGCCCATAATTGGGGCGAAATATAGTAGGCTATTTTAATTTCTTTTCGATAAAGTTTTTTTGCCACTCTCAAATTAAAACCAGGATAGTCAATTAAAATCAAGGCGTCGGGTTTATAATCCAAAATATCCTTTTCGCAAAAACGAAGATTTTTCAAAATCGTTCGGAGGTTTTTGAAAACTTCCCAAAAACCCATAAAAGCAAGTTCATTGTAGTGTTTTACTATTTGCCCACCTTGATTTTTCATCAAGTCGCCGCCCCAATATCTAAAATCGGCTTGATTGTCGATAACTTTAAGTTCTTTCATCAAGTTTGAACCATGCAAATCTCCCGAAGCTTCACCTGCTATAATGTAGTATTTCATGTTTATAAATAAAAGGAAAAATAGGCGATTGCTAAAATAAAAGTAATGGTTAATATCCCTCGACCGGTTAAATCGTGTTTCACTTTTAATAAATAAAACCGCAATGCTATTAAATTTACAAAGATGCTCACCAGACTTCGGTTTTCGGCACTGATTATATCTGTTTTGCCTGTTGCAGCGTCTATTCCCAGCCCAATTAAGGAGAAAATACCAAAAGCAACGATGGGTAAAATTAACCCAATGGCCATTCCTAACCAAAAATTATCTTTTCGGAAGAAATTCATAATTGTAAAATTTTTGATTCCCAATGCTTCAGATTATCAATATGTGCATGAGCAGTTAAATCAAATTGAACGGGATGAACCGATACGTAATTGTTTTTCAATGCCCATTCGTCCGTGTCTTCTTTGCCATCAAGGTTGACAAAAGAGCCCGTTAGCCAATAATAAGTTCCGCCGTGTGGATCTTGATGTGGAACAAAATTTTCGCTCCAATATCCTTTGGCTTGGCGGGTGATTTTTATTCCATTGCATTTTTCTGCTTTGATGTATGGAATGTTTACGTTTAAGCAAGTTCGCTCAGGCAATCCCTCTTTTAGCACATGGTCGATAATTTTCCCAGCATACTCTTTTGCCAATGAAAAATCGGCATCGGCATCAAAACTAAGCAATGAAAAACCAATGGAAGGCACATTTTCAAAAGCACCTTCCAAAGCCGCCGCCATGGTGCCCGAATAAAGAATGCTTATGGCCGAATTGCTACCATGATTGATACCAGATATGATTAAATCGGGATACGTATTATTAAGAACTACTTTTTGGGCCAACTTAACGCAATCAACAGGCGTTCCATTGGTAATATAAAAGTTAAAATTTTCGGATTCTTGTATTTTTTTTAATCGAAGCGGAACTTGCATAGTAATGGCGTGCGACATACCACTGCGGGGTCCGTCGGGAGCTACAACCAATACATCTCCTTTTGTTTTGGCTACTTCTATCAAACTGAGCAAGCCTTTTGCTTGATAGCCATCATCGTTTACAACAAGTATTAAAGGTCTATTATTCATTAAATTATTTATTTTAGTGGTCAAAAGTACTAAAAAAGTCCAATATGGTAGAAAAGGATTTTTTTTAATGCGTTTTGGGTAATATCAAATAAAAAAAGTACAAATACCCATTGAATATTTGTACTTTTTAAATATTATGGTAAAAAACTAGTCTTCTACGCCTGGTTCTTCGTCAACTTCAATTACTTCTAATTTAAACCCAGAACCGTGAACGTTTTTAATGGCCACATTTGGATCTTCTTTCAAATATTTACGAAGTTTAGTGATAAAAACGTCCATGCTGCGACCGATGAAATAATCATCTTCACCCCAAACGGATTTTAAAATAATTTCACGAGGGATGAGGGTGTTTTTGTGCATGCACAACAAGCGGAATAAATCAGCTTCTTTGCGGGTAAGATTACGACTGATGGAGGGTGATTTCAACAATAATGCATTGTAGTCAAAATGGAAAATACCAACTTCAAAAGTTTCTTGTTTGCCTAAGATTGAAGTAATTTTAACCGATTGAGTACGGCGTAAAATAGCTTCTATTCTTAAACTTAACTCTTCAGTTGAGAATGGTTTCGTGATATAATCATCGGCTCCAATTTTAAAACCTTTAATTTTATCTTCTTTCAAAGTACGAGCCGTTAAGAAAATAATGGGAACATTAGAATCAATGTTTCTAATTTCTTGTGCAAGCGTGAAACCATCTTTTACGGGCATCATAATGTCTAAAATACACAAATCGAATTTGTCTTTTCCAAATACTTTTGCACCCTCTTCGCCATCACTGCAAGCAGTAACGTCATAATTCAACATTTCAAGATAATCTTTCAAAACTAAACGTAAGTTTTGATTATCTTCAACTAATAAGATTTTTGTTTTTTCGTTTTTCATAGTATTGTTTTTTATTGTTTATATGTTTATCAAGGAGATAGCTATTCGTATTTTGGTATATAAACACAAAACTCGCTCCCTTTGTTTAACTCGCTATTAACTTTTATTTTTCCTTTGTGAATTTTTGTGATTTGTTTTACAAAATAAAGCCCCATTCCTACGCCATAAGGCTTTTTGGAAAGTGCGTTTTTGATTCGCAATGTAGGCTTGAAAATTTTATTTAGATGTGATTTTGGAATTCCAATACCATTGTCTTTTATTTTTATTACAAAATAGCCATTTTCGGTAGTAGCCAGAATATGAATAATTGGATGCATTGAAGAGTATTTAATAGCATTGTCAATAATATTTGATAAAGCTAATTTCAGAAGTGCTCTATCTGCCCAAAATTTTTCTTCTGTAACTTCGTTTGTAAAATGAATATTTCCATTATAATTTTCAATTTTTACGGAGTACGAACGAATAATGTCGTCTATAAATGACTGTATTTCAATGCTTTCATAATTTATGCTGAGTTTCTTTTTTTCCAGAACAGCCATGTTTAGAACTTGTTGCACCATTTTCATTAACTCCTTTGATTCCTCTAAAATGATATGCTTATATTCATTTTCCTTGTTTGCTCCTTTATTGGCAATAATAAATTCTGTAGCCAACGAGATGGTTGTAAGCAACGATTTCATTTCGTGGGTGACACCATACATGTAGTCGGTTTTCATTTGACTTTTGAGCTGGTTTTTTCGCCATTTATGTATGGATAATAAAACGAAAAATGTAAAAAATCCAAGAATCAATGCAAACTGTATTATTATTCTGTAGGAAAAAGAAGAGGCTTTTGATTTCAGATTATTAAATGTGAGTATAATATTGTATGAATCTGTGAGGGCGAAACTTTTTTCGTGTATGATTTTATCACTTCTTGTCTCTGATAATTGTCCCCATTTTCCCTGATGAAGTATTTGGCCTGACGATAAATCAATCACTTGGTATGTGAGGCTAAAATCAAAATCAAGAATTTCCGATTTTTCGTTTAATAAGGCATCTAGATTATCGAAAAAAAGAGAACTGGAGTCCTTTTTTTCAAAGTCTTGAACTTTTGTTTGATACCAAGCGTAAGAAAATGTCGAGATTATCTCTTGTTCGGCTTTATTAATCAGTTTTTTTTGCTCAGGTTGATGAGACTGAGAAAAACTAAATAACAAAATCAAATAGGAGCATATTACTATTATGCTTAAAATGATATGAATATTTTTGTTTATAAGTCTCATTTTACTCCCTGTTATAATTTTTAAAAATTAATCTTTTTTATTATTATCTAACTCTTTTGTACCACACAATCAATTGCTATCTTTGTTTAACATTTATTTTTGTAAAGATACTACTTTATATCCGAATAACAAACATTATATGTTGATTATTTTTCGTTCAAAAACATAAGTATCAGATAGTCAGCGAATAAAAAGTTAATTAGTTAATTCAGTAAATGTTAATGAACCAGTTTGTGTGTTTAAAAATTAAACTAAGCAATGGGAATTAATTCTTATATAAGTCCGAATTTACTATTGAAAATGAAATGTTTTGAGATTAACGATTTTCAATTTACAAATATATATTCTAATGTTTAACATGTAACGAAGAATATTTGTCTAGTTTTGTAAGTATAAATCAAACAAGATTGCTTAGTATTTGTTTATAGTTTGCGGATATCAGATCTCTGCGGACATTAAATAGATTTTACACCTTTAAAATAAATATCTGTATTATGAAAAAAACAGTTCTTTTTAGTTTTATTATTGGTCTTTTGTTTACTTCGCAAGCGCAGGTAGACAAGCAAAATTCGTATGATGTAAATTTTAATACCAATCAAAACGATGCGATGTTTTTAGGTGGAAACGATTCGATGATGACATATATCTGGAAACACTTAAATTATCCAGAGGAGGCTCGAGAGAAAGGAATTTCGGGGGAGGTGCAAATTAGTTTCGATATTAACTTTGATGGTAGAGTGATGAATTTTCAAAAATTATCAAGCCTGGGTTACGGTTTAGAAGATGAGTTGATTAGAGTAGTAAAAGAGATGCCCTTATGGGTTCCTGCAAGCATCAACGGTATGAAAATTCGCCAACAATTTGTTTTAAGCTTTCCCATTAGCCGATACAACCTGAAAGAGGAGTAAGGCAAATTATTTATTTTGAGCTTTTATATTAAATTTTAAACCAGAAAATAATATTTTGCGATTTTAAATAAATTTAATTCAGAATGCTTGTTATTTTTAGAGATCATTGTTTCTCGACAAAATGTTTTCCAAATATGTCATAAATTCAATTAGTAAATGTATCTTTGTTAGTAAATCATACTGCCATGAGTTTAAGGACGGTTCATAGGATATTTTTCATCTTGTTTGTTTTTGGTATTTTGTTGCTTGGATTCCTAAATTCATACCATAGATACTATGATAATGTTAGTTTGAGTCTTCAAGCCATGGTCGAAAAAATCAATATTATCAAAAGCAATGTAGATGTAGAATCTCTACAGCATTTAAATGCAGAAATGAATGATACCAATAATGTCTATTATTTAAAGTTACAGCATCAGCTAACCGCTTTAAATAATGCTTTTATCGATGTTCGATACATTTACATTCTCGGAGTTCGTGATTCGTCTTTTGTTTTTTATATTGACACACAACCCAATAATCGCTCAAAAGAGACCATTTCGCAGTTGGCCATGCCAGGTGAAGTTTATACGGATATTCCCGAAGATTTTGTAGTAGCATATCATTCTAAAAAAGAGATGATTTGTGGACCCTATGAAGACAAATGGGGCGAGTTTGTTTCTGTAGTTGCACCCATTACCGACTATAACTCGACTGATATTATTGCGATGATTGGGGTTGATATTCCGTATGATGAATCGGTTAACTTATATCAATTTGATATCTTTATACCTTTTATCTTATCTTTAATTACGGTTTTAGTGATTATGATTTTCTATTTTTTTGTTGGCAGGAAACTTCTTGAAGATAAAAAACAAATAGTAGAATACGATAAACTAAGGGCTTCAATCAATCAAATAAATTATCCTGTTGTTATTTTAAACCAGGATCTTAAAGTACACTATTTTAATTCGGCAGCAACGTATCTACTGCAAACAGCATTGTTTAAAGAGATAAATTATGAAAATCATATCCGTGATTTGTTTTTAGAATATCAATCCAAGCTTATTGAGAATTTAATTAATGCTAAAATTCATGATGATGACATTAGCAGTGGTCGAGTTTTTTTCCCAGATTTTTTCGAAAACAAAAAATTGCAAGTTGATATTACGCCCGTTTTTGATGCCCAAGAGGAGATGAGTCTGTTTGTTTTGTGGTTCGAGTTGCTTGATAATGTGCCTGCTTCTCTAAGTGAAGATTCAACCAGTCAAGAATCGACAAGTAAAATGGAAATGATATTAGAACACATTAAAGAGGTTGTTTGGGAATTGGATTTTGAAGGAATGATTATTTCGTGTAGTTCTTCCATTTCTCATTTATTGGGCTACAATTCGGAAGACCTATTATACAAGAGCTTTTATACTATTTTGAGTTCTAAATCTGCCGAAAAATTCCAAAACTCCATTCATAATGCTTATGCTGCGGTTGGGAATAATACGAAAGTGGAAAATGTTTTTATGGTTCTGGAAATGCTTCATAAAACCAATGAATTTGTGGATGTTGAGGTGCATATGTCGGTTCCGAAAAATGAATTACAAAAACCCAGTGGAATTATTATTGTAGGTCGCAAAATCAACGAAAACATTGATGCAATCGTAGAATTGTATGAAACTAAAAAAACGGTTCAAACATATTTCAGTCATATTCCGGGCATGCTTTATCGGTGTGCCATTGACCGTGATTGGACCATGAAATTCATCAGCAATGGTTGTTTTGATTTAACGGGATACGAAGTAGATGATATATTAGAAAATAAAAAAATTGCATTTAACGAATTAATCTTGTCTGAATATCGAGAAATTCTTTGGGGAAAATGGTATAAGACAGTCGAAAACAATTTGCCCTTCGAGGCAGAGTATGAAATAAAAACCGCTTCGGGCGAAATTAAATGGGTCTTCGAAAAAGGACGTTGTGTGTACGATGAAAACAAAGCTCCCATTGCACTCGAGGGGTTTATTATCGATGTTAGTGAAAAGAAAAAATCAGAAAAACTACTTCATGAAAATGAAAAACGTTTCCGAAATTATATCGAAAATTCAAACATCGCCATTTTTGTTACCGATATAGAAGGAAATATTACCGATTTTAACCGTTCGTTGTACGAATTAATCAAAATTGAAAGCTCTACACTGCTCAAATCCAAAGTGCAATCTTTTATTGATCACGATAGCTTGGATTCATTTATTCGGCAATTTGGAATGGTACAGTCTTCAGGACAAATTAGTTTGGTTGTCAAATTACAGTGTGGAGAGGCGTGCGGAAAAACCGTAATGTTGTTTGCCTCTCTTATAAATCAAAATGAACTTGTTTTTTACATTATTGATATTAGTGATTTTGCGAGTGAAAAACAGCAATATCAAAACCAGCTTCTACTACTGAAAAAAAGCATTAGAAATTTGCCCTTTATTTTTTATTTGATAAATGGAGATACAAGAGAAATTGTTGAATCCAGTCAGCACGATGATCTCTTTGAAAAGAATCATTGTCCTTGCGCTATTTTGAATAATATATTTGATTCAAAATGTGAATTAAACCCTGACATCTGCTTAATTCAAAATTTTAAAAAAAACCCAGCAAACAATGAAAAGGTTTTTGAGGTGAAAGTGGGTCAAAAAACAAAAACCTATCGTTCTATTGTTAGCGATATTAACATCGACAGTGAAAGTTTTTCAAAGCACTATTTGATAACATTGATTGATATTACCAAAAATGTTGAAATGGAAAATAAAATTATTTCCGCTTCAAATTCTCTTGATAAAATGCTGTCTTATTTTTTCAATAACAATAAACAAACATATGAGCAACTCTATTCGGTCATCTCCAACAAGAAGATAGAAGTTGATAAATTAGCCGCGGAACTGAATTACCATGCTAAAGTGGCTGAGTTTTCGAGCCTGTTGTTGGTTAACAAAACCTTTGATGATATTAGGCTTTTTAATCCCAAGGATTTTTGGAAACGTGTTTTGAGTCATTCGCAACACTCTTTTGTTAGCACGGTTTCTCAAGATTTGTTTTTTGCAGATTATTTAAATGGACAGCTAGAAATAGAGTTTTCCGAAAAAGGAATGTTGTCCATTGTCAGTTTTCTTACTAAATATGTTCAAAAATATAGCACCAACCTGCTTCCAGTTATCACTCAATCGTATTCTAATTCCGAAAATTCATACAGAATTAAGGCTGTATTTGAAGTTTGCGATGCGGCATATAAAGATGTTGAAATATTGTTAGAAAGTGACTTTTTTGATATTTTCAATCAATATCCCAATCTTGATTCAGCAATTATTGATTTTTCATTTTTAAAACGAGTTTGCGAAATGAACAATTGTAAGTTTAATGTTGAAAAATTAGCAGACAATAATGTTGAGTTTACGATTTCCTTTTATCCGGTAGTGACTTTCAGACCAGAAAACCCACCAATATGCAAATCGAAAATAGGTTTTCTTGCATCCAATGAACCAATATTGAAATATTACTCCTCATTGTTTCCGTCCATCGAAGCAGTTTCTTGTTTTGACGATTATTTATCGGCGATTAAAAGTTTGAGCACGATGAAGACCATTGATTTTCCAGATATTTTTGTAATGCACCACCAAGTCAATAGCATAGAAGCTTCAGACTTTATTGATTCATTCAACTTCAATCGTCTGCAAACCAATCCAAAATTGATTATTATTCTTCCCAAATCGGAATTAAATCGTGTGAAATTAATTTACGATGCCAAATACAATAATATTGATTATTTATGTTACCCATTTACCAAAGAAGATTTATTTAATATTATAAATTGCTGATTGGCTGATTGGATAATTTGTGGAAAAGCTATTTTTTCATTATATTTGTAAAACAAACAAATACATATTTTTAAATGCCAAAAAAGAGATTCATATTGTTTGTCATTTTATTGATGAACTTAATCTGTATAAATTTATATGCCCAAAAATCTAATAATATGATAAATAGAAAACCAGTAGTTGCCGGAACATTTTATGCCGGAGATAAAACAACTCTTACAAACGACCTAAAAAAATTATTTGCAAATGCAGAAAAACGCAAAAAAGATGCATTAGCGATTGTTTCGCCACATGCAGGCTATGTGTTTAGTGGTCAGGTTGCGGCAAGTGCTATGAATCAGATAAATCCAGATAAGAAATATAAAAATGTATTTATCATTGCATCCAGCCATACTGCCTATTTTAGCGGAGCTTCTATTTATAATATTGGAAATTACCAAACACCTCTGGGTGAAGTAAAAGTAAATATAGATTTGTGCAATGAACTTATTAAAAACAATGATGTTTTTAGTTTTCATCCCCAGGCGCACAAAACCGAACACAGCATCGAAGTTCAACTTCCATTTTTACAATTTCATTTAAAAAAAGATTTTCAAATTGTACCCATTGTCATTGGTAGCGATGGCGTAGAAACTCCAAGACTCATTGCGGAAGCGCTTCGCCCTTACTTTAATGAGGATAATTTATTTATTATTTCGAGCGATTTTTCGCATTATCCCGAATATTCTGACGCCCTTGAAATTGATAAAAAAACGGCAGAAGCCATTTGCAGCGGAAATCCTGATCTGTTAATTGAGATTATTAATTCTTCTAAAAAATCAAATATAAATAATCTTGCAACCAATATTTGTGGCTGGTCGGCCGCTCTTAGTCTGATGTACCTTGCTCAAGAGAATTACAATTATCATCAAATTGAATATCAAAACTCTGGCGACTCACCCCATGGAAGCAAAGATAGGGTGGTTGGATATTGGGCAATATCGGTAAGTTCAAAAGATGAAACAAGTTTTAATTTATGCGATGAAGATAAAAAGCAACTTCTCGAAATAGCTCGTTTGGCGGTGGAGATGAAATTGAAAAACAATTCAAAACCTAATTTGAACACTTCTGGCTTTAGTGAAAATCTGAAAACAAATAGCGGTGCCTTTGTTACTTTGTACAAAAACAACAAATTAAGAGGTTGTATTGGTCGTTTTGAATCCGATGCTCCATTGTATGAATTAGTTGCTGATATGGCTTTGTCAGCATCGCTAAACGACCGAAGATTTTTGCCCTTATCTCAAGAAGAGCTGAAAGAAATTGAATTTGAAATATCCGTGTTAACACCGATGAAAAAAATTAATGATATTTCGGAAATCGAGCTTGGTCGACATGGAATTTATATTATAAAAGGAAACAACCGAGGAACCTTTTTACCACAAGTTGCCACGGATACCGGTTGGAATTTGGAAGAATTTCTGGGTCATTGTGCCCGCGACAAAGCCGGACTTAGTTACGACGGCTGGAAAGATGCCGATATTTACACCTATGAAGCCATCGTTTTTTCGGAAAAAGATTTTCAGAAAGAGCCTCTTAATAAAGCCAAATATTATGAAAAATTGGATAAAAATAGAGTTGTTTGTACTCTTTGTCCCCACGCTTGTATTTTAGAACCGAACGATATGGGCTTGTGCAATGCACGCAAAAACGAAAATGGGGAGCTAATTACGCTCACGTACGGCAAACTGGTTGCGATGCACATTGATCCGATTGAGAAAAAACCACTTTATCATTTTAAACCCAACAGCCAAACATTTTCGATTGGTTCTGCGGGATGCAATTTACATTGCAAAAATTGCCAAAATTCGAGCATTTCACAGAAATCAATATTTGAGCACAAATACAAAGAAGTAAGTCCCGAACAAGTTGTAAAGTTAGCCATCCAAAATAAATGCGGTTCCATTTCATATACTTATACAGAACCCACTGTTTTCTACGAAATGGTTCTCGAAACAGCAAAAATTGCGCATCAAAAAGGATTGCAAAACATTATTGTTTCCAATGGTTTCATAAACCAGGAACCGCTTTTAGAACTCATTCCCTATATTGATGCAGCAAACATCGACTTGAAATGTTTTAACGATTCCATCTATCAGGATATTTCAACGGCACGCCTCCAACCCGTCTTAAATACATTGAAAACACTAAAAGAAAAAGGAGTTTGGTTGGAAGTTACGAACCTTGTTATTCCAGCTTATTCCGATGATTTTAAAATGATTGAACAGATGTGCGATTGGCTTGTTAACAATGGTTTTGCGGATGTGCCTTTGCATTTTAGCAGATTTTATCCTTCCTACAAAATGGCAAATGTATTGCCCACACCAAATGAAACGCTCGAAAAAGCCTACAAAATTGCAAAAGATAAAGGTCTGAAATACGTCTATCTAGGAAATATACAGACCAATAAAACAAATACCTATTGTCCGTATTGCAATGCAAAAATTATAGAACGCAATGGCTATCAGGCTGATGTGAAAAGATTTAAAGGAAAATGTCCAAAATGTGGGAAAACAATAAATGGAGTTTGGTAAAACTGATGTGATAATTCGCTGATTAGCTGATGTGAATTCTTTACATTGAGAGGGGGCTGGACATTGAGCGAAGCGGTGCAGTGAGCGTAGCCGAATGCTTATCCCGAGAACCGGGGCTCACTGCATCGCTCCGCTCGACGACCAAGCCTATTTTTGCTCCCCTAATTCCTCTATCTTGCCGATAATCAATATTATTCCGAACGAAGTGAGGAATCTCTTTTATTTTTCAAAAATAAGTTAATAAAATAATCTATAAAGAATACACGTAAATATTTTGCATATCAAAATAAATTGTTTATTTTTACATTTTAATTTGAAAGTGTAAAAATAAAATTATAAAATCCAACTTAAATCCATGCGAAAATTTACAATAATAAGTGTGATTATTTCTATCATTGCAATTTCCAGTAGTTTTGCACAACAACTTTCCCGTCAGTCAATTAGTTGTATGGGCAGTACGGAAATGAGTAGCGAAATGACTCTCAGACAAACAGTGGGGCAGTCTGGAAATACCAATATTTTCTCAAACGAATCACAAGTTTTGAGACAAGGTTTTCAACAAGCTCTTAATATGTTGAGGATAACATCTCCTCTGATACCAAGTCTTGATATTTCTGTCTATCCAAATCCATTTACCGACCATCTTTATTTTGTTTTAAATGGCGATCAGGATAAATATGAGTTTAACATTATTGATATCACAGGAAAGCTTGTTGCAAAAGATTTTATCTATGGTAATCTGAAAACATATGTTGAATGTAAAAACTGGCAACCTGGATCTTATTTTGTTATTGTACTTTCTGGTTCTGAAATTATTGCAAAAGAAAAAATTATAAAAATCAAATAATTCGAATCATTGTTGTCCGATAAAAAAATCAAAGAGAAGGAAGCATAAAACTTCCTTTCTCTTTTTTTAGTAGTTTTGCTTCGCCAAAACCAACAACTACTATGGACAAAACTACATATTTTTTTGGAACA
>JAQUGA010000188.1 GCA_028684405.1 Bacteroidales bacterium
TGCTTTGATTCGTAGCCTGGCAATGCAAAATTAGAAATTTCATAATGATGAAAACCAGCTTTTTTCAGTTCTTTCATTAAAAACAAAAACTGCTTTCCAGCTTCGCTTTGAAGCGGTTCGCTCACGCGTCCTTTTAAAACATCGACGCTCAATTTAGTTTTGTCTTCAACGGTTAAAGCATACGCTGAAATATGTGGAACTTTAAGTGCAAGAAACTGATTCACATCATCTTGAAAAACCTGATTGGACAAACCAGGAACTCCATAAATTAAATCGGCCGTAATATTACTAAATCCTGCATCTTGAGCTGATTTAATGGAATCGATTCCTACTTGAGCCGTATGCTTGCGACTTAAATATTTCAAAACATCATCATTAAACGACTGTGTACCAATACTTAAACGATTAATAAAAGGTTTGATTTTATGTAGAAATTTGGAATTAATATGATCTGGATTGGTCTCCACGGTAATTTCGGCATTTGCATCCACAGAATAATTGGAATAAATAATTTCAAACATCTTTTTAAACCAATCTACAGGCATCATCGAAGGTGTGCCTCCTCCAAAATAGATGCTTACAACTTGGCCCTTTTCAACATTTTTACGATCTACTATCTCCTTCGCTATCGCCACCGAATAGGGCTCCATTAAAGCCGTATTGGCCAACGAATAAAAATTGCAATAATTGCACTTCGAATTGCAAAAAGGCACATGGATATAGATTCCAAATTTGTTTTTCATACGGCAAAGATAGTTTATTTGGAAAAGGAATTTGATGCCAGCAAGAGCGATTTTGAAACTGTAAAAAAACTTCTTCAGCTATTATTTTAACTTCCCTTACAAACACTTCCAAACAATTACTTGTACCTTTGCTCTCAGAAATGAAAGCATTAAATTATGAGTCGAAAAATAGAATTATTAGCCCCTGCAAAAAATCTGGAAACGGGCATTGCTGCAATCCGACACGGTGCGGATGCAGTCTATATTGGTGCCGAAAATTTTGGTGCCCGAACAGCCGCTTCAAATTCAATGCAGGATATTGAAAAACTGGTTCAATATGCACATCAATACAACGCGAAAATTTATTTAACGCTCAATACGCTTTTTTATGACCATGAAATAGAAATGGGAATAAAAACCGCCTTTGCCGCCTATGAAGCAGGCGTTGACGCACTCATTATTCAAGATTTTGGATTGATAGAAGCAGGATTGCCCCCACTGCCCTTGCACGCAAGTACACAGATGCACAATTATTCACTCGAAAGAGTTCAGTTTCTGGAAGCGTCTGGTTTTTCCAGAGCCGTTCTGCCCCGCGAGATGAGCAAAATCCAAATCTCAGACATTGCAAAAAATACAAATATTGAATTGGAGTATTTTATTCATGGAGCATTATGTGTTTCCTATAGCGGACAATGCTATATGAGTGCCTATTTGGGAGGAAGAAGCGCCAACCGCGGAAATTGTGCTCAACCGTGTCGCTTGCCATATGATGTTTTGGATGACAAAATGCAAATAATTGATTCTCAAAAACATGTATTATCTCTCAAGGATTTAAATTTAGAAAAACACATTCCAGAAATTTTAGATGCAGGAGTTATGTCGCTGAAAATAGAAGGGCGACTCAAAAGCATTCCGTATGTTACCAATATCGTAAGCCACTATCGGAAAATTTTAGACCAGATTATCGAAAACAACAGTAATTACCACAAAGCTTCCACCGGAAAAACCATTCACTCTTTTGTACCAAACCCCAATAAAACCTTTAATCGTGGATATACAAATTTGAATTTTTCGGGAAGAGTTCCACAAATTTACAATCCTCTAAGTCCAAAATCTTTGGGTGAATTTATCGGAATTGTAACTACCCAAAACAGACATTCGATAAGCATTGATACAAAGCAGAATTTTTCTAATGGAGACGGTTTATGTTATTTTGATTCAAAAGGAAATTTGCAAGGATTTACCGTTTATAAAGTAGAAGAAAACACGGTTTTTGGAGATGGTATTGAAGCGTGTCGTGTTTCTTCAAAAATTTACAGAAATAAAGATGTTGAATTTGAAAAGACATTGACAAACGAAAGAACTAAACGCCTTATTTCCATTGATTTCCAAATTGATTATAAAGATTTTCTGAAAATAAAAGCCACCGATGAAGAGGGTCACTTTGTAGAATATTCATCTGAAAATAAGTTTGAAATTGCAAACGATACCGAAAAAGCACAAAAAACCATCGAAGAGCAATTTTCAAAAACGGGAGACACCATTTTTAGCGTAAATAAGATTGATTTTTTTAACACAGAAATGCCTTTTGTGCGAATTTCTGACTTAAACAAAATAAGAAGAGAAATTTTGCAATTACTACTGGATGAACGAACCAAAAGCTACACTCGAGAAGAGCCTGCCAAAATACAAGAAACAGTGAATTATCCTGAAGAAATTATTGAAAAATCTCATAACGTTCTCAATAAATATTCCAAAACATTTTTAGAAAAACGGGGAGCTAAAATTATTTCAATGAGTGCAGAACTGAATAATGATTTCACCAATTTGCCATTAATGACCACTCACCACTGTTTAAGATTTGAGTATGGACATTGTGAAAAATATCCCAATTCTTCTATTCAATCGGATAAATCTCCTGCTTTCTTGCAATTAAATCAGCAATTTTTTAAATTGAAATTTGATTGTAAATCTTGTGTTATGAAAATAGAAGCCAATAGTTAGTGTTTGTAAGAAAAACGCTATGTTCTTTTTAGGACTTCTAAAATGCACGTACTTTTTCAATAATAAAATAGATACATCCGACCGAAGGAAGGATACCTTTAAAGAGTTCAGTGTTTGATAAGAAAACGTCAAATTCGAGGCTTTCGAAGGAACAAATTTAATGATTTTACTAGTGTAAATGAATTGAATTTGTTCCTAGAATAACGATGAAGTTGGCGTTTTACAACAAACACTAGTTGTCCTTAAGAAATTTATCAGCCCTATACAGCAAATCCTTATCAACCCCCAATAAAGAAGCAATTTCAATCGCTTGATGCACATTTTCTTTCCCGTCATCTTCCACCACAGAATAATCCATCACCTGTTGTATACGCTTAATATCGATTGTTTTATCTTTTAATGCGTCAAAAGACAATCCTTTTATTTTCAATCTTCTTCCCGAAAAACTCAATCCTCCGTAGTGAGTTGAAACCAATGCCATAACATGATTTTCGGAGAAAATTTCCAAAGCAGCATTCACGATGGCTTGTCCTTCTGCAGGATTGGTTGTTCGGGCTAATTCGTCAATAATGGCCAAAATTCTTTTATTTGATTTTGCAGCTTTGATAATGTCGTTCACAACCAGCATTTCAGCGGCATAGGACGACAAGCCGGCAAGTTCCGACTGATGGTCGCCCGAACTAATAAATATGAGGTCGACGGGCGAAATTTCCGCTTTTTCGGCAGGAACAAAAAACCCAAATTGAAAAAGATATTGAGCTAAACCCAATGTTTTTAAAAGTACGGTTTTGCCGCCCATATTAACGCCCGTGAGCAAACAGGGTTTTTGAAACAACTCAATATCAATCTCTTGGAAGCTTTTGCCCTCTTTTTCTAAAATTTCTTTTACATAGGGATTAAACAAGCCTTTGTAGGATGTTTGTCCCTTTTTGATAATGGGCTTTTTTAAATTTAATCGAAATGCCAACAAAGTTTTTGCTAAAACAAAATCTAAAATGGCAATTTCATCCAAGCACGAATTTAAAGCCTCTTTATGATCCATTAGTTGTTCACAAATTCGGATTCTCACCTTATCTTCAAGTTCGAGAGCTTGTTGATTGTATTTCTCTCTTAATTCAGAATCCTCGGTCTCTTTCGCAAGTTTTCGATATTTTGCCAATTCAGAATCGTAGGAAGAGTAGATATAAAAAGTAGCAATTCGCTGTTTGTCAGGGTCTAAAACATCAACTACTTTTTGAAGACAAGGCATTGATGGATAATTTAGCTGCAAACTTTCGAGCAAGGCATTAATTTCATTAATCAATAAAGAAAAGCGTTTAATTTCAAACAATTCCACATCATCAAGCACCATGCTGGCTGAAATTCTTTTTACCGAACCTCGAATATCCATCACATGATCGAGCTTGATTAAAATACGCTCGATAATTTCTCTTTTATTGTCATTTTGTTGAGCTTGATAAAAAAGATCTACCATGTCCAATTCGTTTTGAATTTCGGAACTTCGACGTAAATACTTGAAATTAAGCATGTAATGACGACCCATTGTTGTTTTCAAATCCATTGATTCGATAATAAACGCAAAAGCTCTGTTTTGGGATTGGATATTTTTTATAAGAATCATGATGCTTTATTTTTCAGTATTAAAAAAATATTATCTGTTTTTTTCGTTCCATTTAGAGAAAGCCTGCCACATTACAATGCCTCCTGAAATGGAAACATTAAGCGAATGTTTGGTTCCCAATTGAGGTATTTCGATGCATTCATCGCACATCTCGATAACCTCTTCTTGAACTCCAAAAACCTCGTTTCCAAAAACAAAAGCAATTTTTTCATGTTTCTGAAAATCAAAATCTTGCAAGGAGACCGATTGCGAAACTTGTTCGATGGCACAAAGATAAAACCCTTGTTTTTTCAACTCCTGAAGTGCCTCCGTTGTTTCTTTGAAATATTTCCAATCCACCGATTCCGTAGAGCCTAAAGCTGTTTTGTGAATTTCTTTGTTGGGCGGACATGCTGTAATGCCACACAGAAAAATAGCTTCCAAAGCAAACGCATCGGCCGTTCTGAAAAAAGAACCCACATTGTTCATGCTCCGAATATGGTCTAAAACAATCACAAAAGGAGCTTTTTCAATCCTCTTAAACTCATCTGCACTCAGTCTGTTAAGAGCTTCCATACTTAATTTTTGATGTTTATTCTCTTTCATATTGTTAGCAAAATGTTTGAAAACTAAATTTGGAAATGGGAAAAATGAGAAACAAACAAAATAAATTGTATATTTTTGT
>JAQUGA010000189.1 GCA_028684405.1 Bacteroidales bacterium
TGTCGGCTATCAGTTCGTTTATCTCGGCTGTTTTGCGGTCGAGGTAGTTGGCAATGGTGGTTTGTACGGAGGGGGTTGGTATTTGAATTCGTACACTTCTTATTTGTTCTTGGTTAATATTTGGCTGACCTCCTCCATAACTTAAAGATATTATGTGGTTTTTAATAGAGTTTAGCCAATAAAATGCAAATTTAATATTCAAATTGATTGGTTCAGATAGAACACAACAAGCTTGATTTGTTGTGGATTCAATTTTTAACAAACCAGTTTTTCCTATTGTTGCTCCATACATTGCTATAACAATACTGTCAACAGGATAAAATCTTAAAGTTGAATAATCGTCTAATGCTTTTTGTGTAATTTTTTTAGAAGTTTCATTGATTTCAGAATTGTTCAAATCACCAGTTTGTAACCAATTAATCTCTCCATTATTGTAATATTCAGTTTTACCTGCGGTTGGCGTAGTCCCACTTCCTATAAGTGAAAAACAATAATTAAGTTTCTTCACTTCCCAATGCTCAGGAATTTCCCCAATCCATTCAATGCCTGAATCTTTATAGTTGTCGTATTTTTTCATTTGTCTGAACCTTGATTATTTTGATGTTCTTGATGACTTGATTTTTTGATGAGTGGGTTGTTATGCACCCGTTTGAATTGAAGGCTTTTTGCCCCAAAATTAATAAGTAAGCCAATTTCCATTTTATAAGCTTCTAAATAGTTCATCGCCTGGGCTAAATGAACATCTTCAAGCTGTGTCAATGCTTTTATTTCGAGCATAATACAATCTTCAATAAAAAAATCAACTCTTCGTGTGCCGATGTCATAACCTTTGTATTGCAATGCCATTTCTTTTTCTCTTTCGTGATGAATATTGTTCAAATTCAGCTCGATAGATAAGGCTCTTTGGTACACAACTTCTTGAAATCCATTGCCAAGATGATTATGCACCTCCATTGCACAGCCAATAATTTTACGTGTTAAATCTTCCTGTTTCATCTACTCTTTATTGTTCCTGTTTTTCTAATCAAGAAATCTTTCAATCAAGCACATCAAGGTTCAGACTGCTTTTTTTCTCCAATGCCAAAATATCGGCTTTAATATCTGCCAATGATCTCAATGGTTTAAACTCATAGAAATACTTAGTAAAGTTTATTTCATAACCAATTTTGGTTTTGGTTTCGTCAATCCACGCAGTTGGCAAGTGCGGTTTTACTTCTCGCTCAAAATATTCTTCAATGGTTTGCGGTACAAGAGACGCACGACCGTGCGTCTTTACTTCTCTCAAAAAAGGGATGTTTTCATAATCTCGCAAAGAACTGTCTGCCTTGGGTTTCCCTTTGCTTTTCACCACTTTACCCTTTTCTATTAATGGTTGTTCTACGGTAACACGGTAATAGGCAAAATATTCATTGGGTACTATTTTAGAAAACTCGTTTTCTTCAAAGTTTCCATATAACTGCGTTATAAAACCAATGCCTACCGAGTTGCCGTTTTCAACAATCTTTTTTCTTTTGTCACCAAGGCTTTTATCCATTTTTTGCCAAAAACGGTTCGTATCAAGTTTGCCTTCTTTTATCAATTCTTCATCTTTAGTGCCTGTGGCATTTATAAGCTGTACTTTCCCTTTGCGCTCAGCACTTTTATTATTAGTAATAATCCAGATGTAAGTAGAGATACCTGTGTTGTAAAAAAGTTGGTCGGGTAGCGCAATAATGGCTTCCAGCCAGTCATTTTCAATAATCCATTTTCTAATTTCACTCTCTCCGCTACCTGCTGCACCTGAAAACAGAGGTGAACCATTGAATACAATTCCTATACGTGTTCCGCCTGGTTTCATTTTAGAAATCATATGTTGCAAAAAGAGTAGCGAACCATCGTTAATTCTTGGCAAACCAGCACCAAAACGCCCTCTCATCCCTTTGTTGTCTGCTTCGGCTTTGATGATTTTTTCTGCTTTTTTCCAGTCCACGCCAAAAGGCGGATTTGAAAGCATATAGTCAAATTTTTCCTCTTCCAATCCGTCAACAGTAAAGGTATTTCCGAATTTTATGTTTGCTGGATCCTGCCCTTTAATCAGCATATCCGATTTACAGATGGCGTAAGATTCAGGATTTATCTCCTGTCCGAAAACTTTTAGCTCAGCTTTTGAGTTGAGTTCATTCAAATGTTGTTCAGCAACAGAAAGCATCCCTCCAGTTCCGCAGGCAGGGTCGTACATTGTTTTTACAATTCCCTCTTTGGTCAGCGTTTCGCTGTCTTCGTTAAAAAGCACATTTACCATTAGCCGAATTACCTCTCTTGGCGTAAAGTGCTCTCCTGCTGTTTCGTTAGATTGTTCAGAGAATTTACGGATAAGGTCTTCAAAAATGTAACCCATAATCATTGGGTCATCTTCCGAAAGGTCAATTTCTTGAAATGCTTTTACCACTCTAAAAAGAATGTCGGCTTTTGGGTCGTCCATTCTATCTATTTGGTCGTCAAAGTTGAAGTATTCAATAATCTCCCTTGCACTGGTTGAAAATCCATTGATGAAGTTTCTTAGGTTAGCCGCTACATTGTTTGGGTCGGCAATAAGTTTGTCAAAGTCAAATTGGCTGCGGTTATGAAAGTTTAAACCTGCTTTTTTATTTAAAGCAATATCTTTCGCACTTTCTTTTAAACTATCCACTTTTGGCAGGTAATCGAGCACTGTTTGCTTGGTGTCTTTTAATACGCAATCCAAGCGTCTTAGCACTGTCATTGGCAAAATTACTTTTCCGTAATCAGCTCTTTTGTAATCGCCCCTGAGAAGATTTGCAACTTCCCATATTTTATCTGATTTTTCCTTAAAGTTCTTCATCTATATGATTTGTTCATTTATTCAGTTTCTAAACTTACTTTTTCTGCTCGGTTTCTGTCCGTGTGCCTGCCTGCTGCAGGCAGGTTGGCTAAAAAATAGCTCTTTTGTTTTTTAGTATGGCTTTCGTGTCGGCAAAAACCAAATGTGCTGTTTGTGCGGTGGGCTTTTTTACAATGAAGCACAACGGTAAATTGTATGAGTAGTGGCAGATTGCGTGGTAATTCCCTGTCGAACCGCTACGCAGTTTGAGCGGGCTACAAACCTTGATATTTACCACATCGTCTGCCATTACTTATACAAAATGTTGTAGGCAGTTTTTTATTGTTTCTTTTTGTTTCCTTTCAATTTTGAAGAAACCAACTTTGAGTTTCTAGCCGATTTTAATGCAAGGCTTGCTGAACTATATGAATAATCAAGAACATAAAAATTCCAAGTGTAATTTACGCCTAACGGTTTATTGCTTGACAATGTATATGAATACACATCTCTACTATTTTCATAATGGTACGTAAAACTATAATATACAAGGTTCCAACCTTTTTTAAGTGTTAAATCATATTTATTTATGTGTTCTGCGTTATACTCCTCGTTAATCTCGTTGTATTCACCTTTTATGGTTACATCCCTATCAACATACATCCAAGAAGTGTAATGTTGGCTATCCTCATTTTCTTCCTCCAAATAGAAGTCGCCAATTTTATCATCATGTTCGTTGTAACCGCTAAGGTCGTCAAGAAAACACGACTTGAAATTTCTATCGCTTACGGAAATTCCTTCTAAATCATCTGCATCAAGCGTTTCCAAGTATTTGGCGCCTAATGTTGCAGGAAGTTCCAATGTAAAACCATTGTTTTGATAAGAAGCTTGTGCAATTGCATCTGTACCATAATCTTCATCACCACTTTCCCAATAAACAAGAGCTTTTACTGTTTTGATTTGAGTAGTGCCATTGATTACATTTGTTGCTGTAATCTTTGAAGCGTTACCATCATTAGTACCTCCTTTAGTACCTCCGACAATGTCATCATCTTTTTTGCAAGAATTAAACACGACAATTGTCAGTCCTAAGGCTAAAAATAGCCCGAAATTAAAAAAAGTCTTTTTCATTTTTAAATAAATTTAAATTTGCCTCCACTTATGGCTCTCGGCTTCTCCATTTTTTACTGCGATTGGTTAAATTGCCTACAACGAGTGGATAGTTGCCTAATGGCGACTATATCGCACTTGGGTTTATGTATATATTTTTCTTTATAGTATTGTTTTTCAACAGCTTAATCAAAAAAGTGATAGTTTTCATAAGGTTCATCATTTATTTAATGATTGAGAATATTCAATATGAATAATAAGCAACAAACTTAATTATATATTTTTAAATATCCAATTATCTAGCCGGCTTTTTATATTATCAAACCCTTTTGTACTAGCACGAGTATAATACCAATACTAAACTTTTGGTGGACAGGAAGAGTTTTGAGTTAAAAGTGGAAAGTTTGTAAAGTGGAAAGTGGTCCTATCCTCCCTGACCCTGATCCTGAAACAGATCCTGAAACAGATCCTGAAACAGATCCTGAAACAAGTTCAGGATGACGCCCTGAAACAAGTTCAGGGTGACACGGATGACACGGATGACACGGATGACTCCCTGAAACAAGTTCAGGGTGACCGTGAAAACAAGTTCGGAATGACCCTGTCATGGCGTCATTATGAATGCAAGGATGTGAAATGAGGAATCTGTTATTAAAACATCCACAAAAAATGATACAAATTATATATACAACCCCTCTAATTCATTCATAAAGCATTAATAAAAAACTCTTTAGAAGATAAGTTTTGAACTTAATCATCTAAACGAAATCGAAAGGGAATACTATATTGAACCCTGACTATTTTGCCATTTTGCTTTCCAGGAATCCATTTTGGAAAAAGTTCTATAACTCTGATTACTTCGGCATTTATCTCTGAACTTAATCCTCGAAGAATTTTAATATCTGATAAACTACCATCTTTTTCAACTATAAAAGTTGCATAAACAGTACCTTGAATTCCATCTTCTTTTGCAGATTCAGGATATTTTATATGTTTGTTTAAAAATTGCATACGGGCTTCATTTCCTCCTGGGAAATCGGGCAATTGTTCAACTACAGTATAAACTGCATTGCTGTCAGA
>JAQUGA010000190.1 GCA_028684405.1 Bacteroidales bacterium
TCTAATAAAGAAATTTACGAATCTTTGGTTCAGGAACTAGGTTTAAGTGATCATTTAATTATGAATACTGAATTTATTGCAAATGAAGATGTTAAGCATTATTTTTCGGTAGCAGATTTAATCGTTCAACCATACAAAAGCGCCACTCAAAGTGGAGTGACCCAAGTGGCTTATCATTTTGAAAAACCAATTCTCACTACGAATGTTGGGGGATTAGCTGAAATTGTTTTGGATGGTAAAACGGGAATTATTGTCGAGCCAAATGTAGAATCTATTAGAGCTGGCATTTTGAGATTTTTAGACAATCCCAATATAGAAGAGTATCAAAAAGAAATTAGAAAAGAGAAACAAAAATACAGCTGGGATGTTTTTATTGAGAATATTTTAAATCTTAGCAATGAAATAAAATAAATATGCCCAAAAATAGAGATTTCAATACACATATTTCAGAGTCGATTGAGCTAAAGAAGCGTATTATGGCTGATGAGGCTTTTCTATCGAAAATAGATGCATTTGTTGATATGGCCGTAACAGCCTATCAAAATGGAAAAAAAATACTGTTTTGTGGCAACGGTGGAAGTGCCGCAGATGCGCAACATCTGGCGGCCGAATTATCGGGCAGGTATATGTACGACCGTCCGCCTTTGTATGCAGAAGCTTTACACGTTAATTCGTCCTACATAACCGCAGTTGCCAATGATTATAGTTTTGACATGGTGTATTCCCGAATGTTGCAAGCTGCTGGAAATGAAGGTGATATTTTGGTTGCCTTTTCTACTTCCGGTAAGTCTGCCAATATTATTAATGCTCTTAAAAAAGCCCATGAGTTGGGAATGAAAACCATTGCTTTTACAGGCCGAAGCGGCGGTTTGGCAAAAGATATTGCTGATGTTTTGCTTAATGTGCCTTCGGATAAAACGCCCATTATTCAGGAATCGCATATCATGATCGGTCATATCGTTTGCGAATGGATCGAAAAAGAAATTTTTCCTAAAAAATGATACAACTCAAAGATGATATAAAAAATGGCAATTGGACCCTATTTCTAGATAGGGATGGAGTGATAAATAAACGTCCCATCAATGATTATGTTAGAAAAAAAGAAGATTTTAAATTTATGAATGGAGTTTTGGATTCATTGTCGCTTTTGAAATCTTATTTTTCGCCCATTATAGTGGTCACAAATCAGCAAGGTGTTGCTAAAGGACTGATGTCCATGGAGGATTTAGATGGAATTCATCAATTTATGATGAGAGAAATTGAAAAAAATGGAGGAAAGGTAGATGCTGTTTATACCGCATTTCAAATGAAATCAGAAAAGGGCTATTTCCGTAAGCCTGGCGTAGGAATGGGAGTGAAAGCAAAACGCCAATTTCCTGAAATCTGTTTTTCTAAATCAGTAATGATTGGAGATACAATGTCGGATATGCTTTTTGCAAAACGCTTAAAAATGAAGTCGGTATATGTTGGCACAGCCGAAGATTATGATAAAGAACGCTGGTATTTGGTGGATTATAGATTTTTAGATTTAAAAGATTTTACAAAATATATTACGCAATAATTCGTTTCTTAAAGGAGAAAAATACAATCGTATGAAAAAAATTTGGAGTTTGTTGTTTATCTTATCAATATTGATAAATTTTTCTGATGCTCAATCAGATACGATTAATAAATTGGATAAAAAAGGATTAAAACAGGGATATTGGATAAAAAAAGAGAAGGGCAAAACGCTGTATGAAGGACGCTTTTTGAACGATAATCCGCAAGGCGTTTTTAAGTACTATAATCCAGATGGTAAGATTCAGAATATCACTCGTTTTGAGAAAAATGGAAGCGTTTCATACACCACTGTTTATCATCCTAGCGGAAACATTTCCGCCACCGGAAAATATATAGATAGACAATACGATAGCGTATGGACGTTTTTTAACGATGGGGGTAAAAAAATAAAGGTAGAATCATACAAACGGGGTGTTCCTCATGGAAAATGGCAGATATTTGATCCAAAAAATGAAATATTATTGGATGAAAAGTTTTTAGTGGATGGTAAAAAACATGGTCCATGGCGAACTTTCTACACGACTGGTGAGCCCAGGTTTGAATTAACATACGTAAATGACGAAGCCACAGGTGCATACAAATGTTATTATACCAGTGGAAAAATCTGGCACACTGGAATTTATAAAAATTCGCGATTTGATGGACTTTGGATTAGTTATGCTGAAGATGGTCCTGTTTTGAGACGCATGAAGTATGAAAATGGAGAAAAAGTAGAAAGTACGATTTATGCCTATTCAAAATCGGGAAAACTTACTATGGTTTCACAAGATTCAATTAGTTATATATCAGCTCATCAGAAGAATACAGTATTACATCTCTTCAATGGTGAAAAAGTGACAACAACGTATGAACTTTTCTTCATGAGAGATTATTTTATAGACAGTGGCTTTTTTCCTGTAACGGATAAAATTTATGTGCGAAATCTTTCCATTAGAAAAGTACAGCCAAAAGGGGATGACGCATTTCAAATTGAGCTTTTTCCTTCCTACGGAGCACCCATTATGGTTGTGGGTGATTATGCTCGAACATTGAAATCGCTTCGGGATAAATCAAAAGCAGAACGACCATGACGAATAAACCAAAACAAAAAGTATTAGTAGCCATGAGTGGCGGTTTGGACAGTTCGGTTGCAGCCATATTGCTGAAAAATCAAGGATATGAACTGGTTGGAGTCACCATGAAAGTTTGGGATTACGAAAGCATGGGCGAAAATGCACCAGAAAGTGGTTGTTGTAATCTGGATGCCATCAACGATGCACGCCAAATTGCTGTTAGCATGGGCTTTCCTCATTATGTTTTGGATTTCAGAAAATCTTTTGACAAAATTGTAATTCAAAATTTTATTGAAGAGTATTTAAAAGCTCGAACTCCAAATCCTTGTGTTTTGTGCAATACATTTATAAAGTGGGAAGCTTTGTTGGAAAAAGCTATAGAACTGGATTGTGATTTTATTGCAACGGGTCATTATGCACAAGTTCGGATGGAAAACGACCGTTATGTATTGTCAAAAGGAGTGGATGTACTTAAAGATCAGTCTTATATGCTTTGGGGCTTGTCGCAAGAAAGTTTACAAAAAACCTTGATGCCATTGGGGTCTTACAGCAAAGATAAAATTCGCGAAATTGCCAGAGAAGCTGGTTTTACGAAAGTGGCCAACAAACGTGAAAGCTATGATATTTGCTTTATTCCGGATAATGATTATCGCTCTTTTTTAAAGAAACAACGTCCCGAAATCGAGAAAGATATACCCGAGGGAAACTTTGTTGACGTTCATGGCAAAATATTGGGAAAACACAAAGGATATCCTTTTTACACGGTGGGGCAACGTAAAGGTCTCGAAATAGCATTGGGAGTCCCGGCTTATGTGAAACATATTGATGCTAAGACAAATACCATCGTTCTCGCTTTTAAAGATGAACTTTTTTCTCAAAAAATGGTTCTTAAAGAGTGTAACTACATTAAATTAGAAAAAATTCCACAAGGAATGAAGGCATTGGTAAAAATTAGATATCGAGACAAAGGTACGCTTGCCTCCATTTATCAGCACGACGATAAAATAGAGGTGGTGTTTGATTATGGAGTCTCAGCCGTTGCTCCTGGGCAATCTGCTGTTGCTTACGATGGCGATGATGTCCTTTTTGGTGGATTAATAGACGTCGCATATGAATCATAAACACCCTTTCTGGATTTTATTGGTTTTTATTTTGATCTCTTGTCAAAAGGAAAATCATAATACCGTGGTTGATATTAAAGAAGATTTGAAATATTATCCATTAAATGTGGGTTCTTATGTTGATTATGAAATAGAATATATTTTTTGGGATGATTTTGCTGAAACGGTGGATACTACAAACTATATTTTGAGAGAATTTGTTGAATCGAAAGTGACCAATTTTTCTGGAGATACTTTATATAGAATTGAACAGTTTACTAAAAATCATTCCGATTCAGTATGGAGCATTCCACATATTGTGTTTGCTGGAATTCGTGAAAATTATGTGTATAAAGTAGAGGATAATATCAACTATGTAAAGATTATATTGCCCGTTCAGGAAAATGCAAAATGGGATGGAAATGCCTATAATTCTCTGCCCAATCAGGTGTATCAATATTTATCTGTTGGAAAACCATTTTCTTTTTCACCTACTAATTTTGAAAAAGTTGCTCATGTTTTGCAAGAAGACAATCAAACTTTAATTAATCAAGACTTTGAAGAGGAGATGTATGCATTCAATATAGGCTTGATTTTTAAAAGACAAATACATTTAAAAAAAACATACAACCCAATAAATCAATCTTTTGAAATTTCTTCGGGATATTCATTTACTCAAATAATAACCAATTATGGCACTCTTTAAAAAAATCTTTGGAATTCTAATAATCCAACTTTTTGTAATAAATATAATGGGACAAACAGCTCCCAATAAATATTGGATTCAATTTTCAGACAAAAACAATTCTCCTTATTCTATAAATCAAGCGGAAGAATTTCTTTCTCAAAGAGCAATAGAAAGGCGTTTACGATATAATATTGCAATTGGCGAAGATGATTTTCCAGTAAACCCTCACTATTTGGATAGTTTAAGAAAATATGGATTGGTCGTTTTAACGACTTCCAAATGGCATAATGGAACCACTGTTTTTGTAGCCGACACCAATGTTATGTCAACAATTCGTCAACTTGATTTTGTTCATAATGTTCGGAAAAATGCAAATGTAACTCCCAGTAGGATTCCCAAAGAAAACACAAATTTGCATCACTTTTCACCGATTAACAATAGCATCATGCCCGAAATGCAACATGTTCAAAACAAGGAATATGACGAGTTTTGTTCGCACAGTTATGGAAATGCATATCGACAAATTAACATGATGAATGGTGATTTTCTCCATCAAATGGGCTTTTGTGGCAGTGGTATAACAATTGGTGTGATAGATG
>JAQUGA010000191.1 GCA_028684405.1 Bacteroidales bacterium
CTTTCCACTTTGCTTTACATGAAGCCTCATCAGGATATTGGGAAATAAAATTTAATAGATTCATCGTTTAATTGAATTAATTGTAATGCAAAGATAAATATTTTAGGTTAAAGATTGAGTATTCAAATTAATTAATAACCTTCAAAACTGCTGGAAATGTATACGAAAAAAGTAACATTTCATGCTTCACTTCCCGAAAGCTCTGAAGTTTGTTTTAGAATAGCAGGTCTTCTGACTTGTCCTCTTTTCGGCTGCCTTCCCATTCAAATTCATGAACAGTGACTTTTAAAAATGCCGAAAAGTATTTTAAGAACTCACAGCAGCGGGTACTGTTCGGGTTTTTCACCCGATTCCCTTTTCACCGGTTTCCCGGAACTCTTCTGTCGGCAAAAGTATAAAAGTTTTCCATAATCCCAAACATTTTTACAAATAATAAAACAGAATCATTAAAATAATCTGTATAAAATGAAAAGTCCGGCAATTGTCGGACTTTTTTTCAGTAAACTCCGAAGGTTTTTTAAAAACTTTCGGAGTTTTTGTTAATAGGACGAGCCTTTTGGAGGTTTATCAATCTGATTCATTTTTTTAGTGAAAATTTATTTAGCACAAATCATTCGTTTTGTTTCAATTACTTTACCATCAACAATTAAGCTATAATTGTATATGCCTGAACTTAAGTTAGAAGCATAAACAATAATGCTGCCTTGACCAGAAGAAGTAATGTCAACAGTTTTAATTATTTTGCCATAATTGTTTGAAAAAATGATTTGGGCAAATGATATTCCTTCTGGAATATTGTAGTTGATGGTAGTTTTTTCAGCAAAAGGATTGGGAACATTTTGTTCTAAAACAATTGCGTCTGAATACTCCAATTCAATTTGTGTGACAGATGGTTGCTCTGTTTGTTCATCGCCATCCATGTTTTTATTATTTCCATGTCCGTGACCATGTCCGTGACCGTGACCATTTTTGCAACATTCATCTATTTGGTCGCTCAATTCTTCAAAACGGCTTTCAAAAGTAGAAATAATGTTTTCCAAACTATCAATACGATTGTTTAAAACTAAAACAGCCGAATCGCTCTTCGTATTGATTTCCTTAACAGCTTGAATTAGAATGGGAATAAAGCCTGAGTAATTTAGAGTTTTATGACTTATTTCAGGAACAGAAATGTTACCTGAGGAATCAAGTTTTGCAGGAGCAACTGCAACACCCACGAGTTCTGGCAAAATTAATTCAACCTCTTGTGCTATAAGTCCAAAATGGTCGCCTTGAGGTAAACTTATAGTTGGAAATTCAGTATTTTTGAAGTTGTATTTATGAGATTTTAAATTTGTAATAATTTCAAGAGCATTATCTATTGTGGTAATATTTTCTTTCAATATTGAATCAGAAATTGAATTAATATCACCTGTTGCTAATACATGTCCATTGAAATATCCGGCCAAATTTGGACCAAATGGATTTAATGCGGGTAAGGCTTCTGCATATATGCCATAATTGAGATTAGACCCACCTGTTGCTTTTGCATAAATTCCATAACAATCTTCAGCTCCCCAGCCTTCAGCAGAAACTCCAATATTTTGAATACCATTATATCCGCCGCTATATTGAACAGGATCACCACCTCTAAACGAACCTCCAATATTGTATTGATGGGATTTTTGGCCAGATGCAGAGATGCCTAAATTTGTATTTGCCTGATCTCCACTTGCAAGAAAACCACCTCCCGTATTATATCCACCATTTGAAGCTTGGCTTATTATTCCAACATTATCGTTATATGCGGTCGCTGTAGTATTATTTACCAAAATATTAATTCCAATTTTTCTTTTGATAGCATTTCCGTTATTTAAAACATCTATTGAAGTGCTAGTTAGTCCATTTGTTGAATTATTATTAAATTCACTCATAATATAATCTGAAAAATTAGCATCAATATTGCTTTCTACATTTAAGGCTAGTCTATTATGAATACCAGCATGAACATCAAGCTTAGCAATTGGCATTGTTGCGCCGCCAGTAAATACATTGCCGATTCCGATTTTCCCTGTTTCTGTAAAAAGAATATCAAATTTACTCATGGGGATTTCTCTATTGTCAGACAATTGAGCAGTTAATAAGCCTGTATTGTTGCCTAAAACAACATTGTTATTTCCATTTGTGCTACATCCGTTTTCAGCTCCTACATTTCCTCCCGATTGAGTGTTTTGTGCCATATAAATAACATCACCTTCACTGCTTACTGTTAAGAATCCTGCATTTGGGTTGTTTGCCAATGGTGTTGCACTCGACCTTAAATCGGTAAAACGCAAACCACTATTTAATGGACCAACATTTGTTGCAGTTGAATTTACTTCCAAAGTTTGAGTGGGATTTACAGAATTGTAAAAATAGGTATTCGTAACGGGGTCTCCTCCAATACCAACATTTACACCAAATTGAGTGGGAGTCATACGCATGCCCTCAACACCATCAACAGTAGCTGATTGACCCGTTGAGGGGACAAGTGCTGAATTTGTTGCTGTAAAAACAAACAATAAATTATCAGGACCATCAGGTGATTGTAATGGTTGATTATCTCCCCAGCTCAAAACAGCATCTGTACGGTCGGTAATTGCCGTCTTTTTTAAACCAAGATAAACATTATCTGTTCCGTCTGTTACAAACATACCAATATCCATCCATGTTCTCCAGCCATCTGCACCTTGATTTGAAAATGATCCCGTATTATATCCTAAATGAAGCAAGCTTCGTGGCTGATGAATTGGATTAGCACCATTGTGGCTAATAGAAACACGCGTGGTGTTGGTTGGAAATACATTACTGGGGTTTGGAACATCAGGCTGTCCCACAGCAGTAACTCTTAATCGCTCACCATCAGTCACGCCGCCACTGACTGTATTCCAGTCGGTATAGAAAATAATTGGTCTGTTTTCTTGTTGTCTTAAATTGGCTGTTCCATTGCTAGTAACTCCCATTCTGAAACCATCGGTTTGAGTTTGTCCTGTGCCTGTTTGATTTGAAATTTGCAGCCAAGTTTCTAAATTTCCCTCAGAATTAATGTGTAAACGAGATTGAGGACGAACGGTAGTAAATACGGGTCCAATACCAACAAAGCCTGCTGGAAAATTATTGGCATTGGTTTGATAATTGGAAGTAACAAACTGCATAAATTCATAGCCTAATAAAGAGCTGCCATCAGTTGCTGATGAATTTGAGCCATTGCCTGCTGCTGGAGCTGTCAAAACGATTTTCAAACGATCTGCTCCGCCCCAAATATCCTCAAAATCATCACTCCAACCGATAATTGCATCAGAACGGTTAGTGCCTGCTTGTTGTTGTAAGCCAACATACATGGCATCGGAATTTTCTTTCATAAAAACACCAGTACGCATCCAAGTTCGCCACCCCAAACCAGATTGTATTGGGTTAGTATTGTTAGGTCCTTCTATGTGCAACATGCTCATCGGTGTTTCGTTGGCAAAGTAGTTGTTCACTCCAATTCCAAAAAAGCCTGTAACATTGTGGTTAAGAACACCATTAATGCCTGCTAATAAAGTACCATTTAATCGTGTTCGGACTACTCCGTTAGTAATGGTATATATTGGCGAATTCCAGGCTGTGCCGAAAATGTTGGCACCAGTTGGGTTAGACCCAGGTCCAATATTTCCAGTTCTTGACCAATATTGGCTTTGAGTTTGACTGCCAATTCCAGTTGGTCCTTGTTGAGCCTGAGCTAATGTAGCAAAGGCAAATAATAAAACAAAAAGTATTTTTTTCATATTGTTGATTATTTATCTCAACAACTGAACTGAGCCATTCAAATTATAGTTTTTTCCTTCTGCTCCTTTTGCATTTATAATATAATAATACACTCCTTCTGGACAATCTAATCCATTGAGTTTTCCATCCCATTTTTCGTTTGTATTATTGCTCGAAAAGACGACTCCTCCCCAACGATTATAGATGTATAGTTGGTATTCAATAATTGATTTACTGTCAATTACAAAATAATCATTAAAACCATCTCCATTTGGGGTAAAAACGTTTGGAACTTGAATTTTTGATTCAACTTTTATTAAAGAAATTCCATCAATATAATAATAAGCGTAGTCGTCTGGCCAATCAGGATTAAATATCAAAGTGTCCGTTTCTTCAAGTGAATAAAAATTACCAATAGTTATATATTGTTCTCCTCCAGTTGCTATAAATGTACCTGATATTTCTGTCCAATTTATCGTGTCTACAATAATTCTATGTCGAGGATTAGAAACTTGCGGGACAACTGACAAAACTTCCGCATCATTTTTTGAAATAGGATAAGATGAAAAGTATGCACCAATTCTGTCAATCGCTAATCCATAAACATTGCTTTTGTTTACATAAAATCTTAAATAATATTCTTGACCATTTTCCAATGGATAATTGAGTTTAGTTTGGATGTATTCTCTATATTCAGGTTTATCGTTGTAAAAATCAACGTATAATAGATTGAATCCAGCATACCCATTTCCATCAAAAGGATATTGATATCCTCCAAGATTCAATGGTATTCCAATATTATAATTAGGATTTGCACAAATATTCATATAATCTGGCGTGCCTTCAGTAGGAATAAACCAGTATTTACATTTTTCGAATTGAGGATCTCCTGGAGTAGAATACATAGTTGGGCATTCCCAATATTCTTCAAAGCTACCATTGGGCACAAGGTTTTGTTGTGCAAAGGAGGTGTTACAAAGCCATGCAAAAAGGAGAAAGGAAAAGATAATATAATAAAACAGCCTCTTCAATTGTTTTTGAATTTGTTAATAAAATTTGTTTTTAAAAATAGTCAATGATTGTTTACGGTGCATTGCCGTAGCTCATTTATTTTCGGAGGTGGGAGCGGTGTTATGGAGGCTCATCGCTGCTGCGGCTGTTTGTATGGTGATGATGAAACTTTTTTTCATGTGTTAAAAAA
>JAQUGA010000192.1 GCA_028684405.1 Bacteroidales bacterium
GGCAATATTCTTTATTTTAAGGGGCTTACTTTTCAAAAAACCAAATATTTGATAATATTATTACTGATAGTCAGTTAGTTGCAATTGGATTAAAGCGTTTTTTATTTTTTATCGGACAATAGTGATTGTTTTTAATAACGTATCTTGCCATCAGCCCTCTGGCTCTTTTTGCCCAAAAGCTGACAATCTTATATTCATTTTGTTTTAGATGTTTAAATGCAGGCGACACAAGCTTAACTCCCAGAGCCTTGAAATCAACAACTTTAGAATACTCATTGGAGGCTAAATTTAATATAAGATCCGTTTTTAATTCATTTAGAAGATTTTTCAAGTTTTGAGTCACATCATCTTTCCAAAACTCGTATAAATTTTTATATTTATCTACATTCCAAGGTGTTCCCATTTCCAAACGATGAGGTTGCATCAAATCCAAAGGACGAAGAACACCATAAAATCCTGATAAAATTCGGAGTCTCTTTTGAGCTTCTTTTAATTCATTTTCCGAAAAACTCCAAGCCTCCATTCCTGTATAGACATCGCCCATAAATGTTAAAAGAGCCGGTTGTGCATTCAGGGGACTATGCTGGGAAGAATAAACTTGAAAGCGTTCATAATTAAGCTCCGCAAGAGAACGACTGATTCCCATCAAGGCTTGAATTTCCTCAATTTTCATCTCCTTTAGATGTTTCACTAGAAAATCGGTTCGCTTCGAAAATTCGGGAATAGAAGTGGGCAAAGAGGTTGAATATTTATCAAATTTAATTGTTTTGGCTGGAGATAAAAGAATTAGCATAAGGTTTGATTTTATCAATTCAAAAGATGAACTTATTAGGTATAAACATAAATTTGTGGTATTTGTTTAAAGGAGGTTTAAAAACAATAGTTTGGGATTGTGAGGCAAGTTTTTTCTATAAAGATTTGACCTCGGAGATGTCATTTTGATGGTTTATGCCCTGATCCTCCCTGAAACTACTGTAACAAGAGATTCCGAAACAGATCCTGAAACAAGTTCAGGATGACGTTCAGGATGACCCCCTGAAACTGCAGTAACGAGAGATCCTGACCCTGAAACAGATCCTGAAACAAAAACAGATCCTGAAACAAGTTCAGGATGACGGATGACACGGATGACCCCCTGAAACAAGTTCAGGGTGACGGATGACACGGATGACTGTTCAGGATGACCCCCTGAAACTGCAGTAACGAGAGATCCTGAAACAAGTTCAGGATGACTGCAAAAAAGTTCGGAATGACCATGGAAACAGATCCTGAAACAAGTTCAGGGTGACTGTTCAGGATGACACGGATGACGCCCTGATTCTGAAACAGATCCTGACCCTGAAACAAGTTCAGGGTGACTGTTCAGGATGACACGGATGACCGTTCAGGGTGACGGATGACGGGTCAGGGGGTTTCCAAGCCTAAATAAGTTTTTTAGATTTATTATCGAAGCCTTAAAATTACAAATTCATAAAATTGTTTTTTTGAAAATTTATGTGTGATAAATTTGTATTTTTGCAAAAATCATATACCATGAAAACAAAACAAGATATTATAAGGAATTGGTTACCACGATATACAGGTCAATCTGTTGAAGAGTTTGGCAAATATGTTTTATTAACAAACTTCAGGCATTATGTGAAACTCTTTGCTAGTTGGCACAATGTCCCCATAAAAGGTTTGGATTCGGCCATGCCTTCTTCAACATTTGGTGACATTACCATTGTTGATTTTTCGATGGGAAGTGCAAATGCAGCAACCATCATGGATTTGCTTGCTGCCACTGATTTGAAAGCTGTTTTGTTTGTGGGCAAATGTGGAGCGCTCAAGAAGAACGATGTTGGCGATTTAATTTTGCCCATTGCGGGAATTCGTGGCGAAGGAACCTCCAATGATTATTTACCACCAGAGATTCCAGCTTTGCCTGCTTTTAGTTTGCAAAAAGCCATATCTACCACCATTCGCGACAATGGTCTTGACTATTGGACAGGCACCGTATACACAACCAATCGCAGAGTTTGGGAACACGACGATGAATTTAAAGAGTATCTGAAGCGCATTCGTGCCATTGCCATCGACATGGAAACGGCCACTCTTTTTACCGTTGGTTTTGCAAACCATATTCCTACTGGTGCTCTGCTCCTAGTTTCGGATCAACCCATGATGTATGAAGGAGTAAAAACAGAAGCGAGCGACCGAATTGTAACCGAAAAATATGTAGAAACACATCTTCGCATCGGCATCGAATCTCTAAAACAACTTATTCATAACGGTAACACTGTTAAGCACTTACGTTTTGACGATTAATTATTATGGCTACATATATTGAAATTCTTCAACAAATAAAAAACAAGACTTACGCCCCACTCTATTTGCTGGATGGCGAAGAAGCCTACTATATCGACTTGATTTCCGACTATATGGAAGAGACCATTTTGGATGAATCGGAGAAAGATTTCAACCTGAGCATTCTTTATGGCAAAGACACCAATACCGGCGAAATTTATTCCGCAGTAAAACGATATCCAATGATGTCAAATTACAATTTGGTAATTTTAAAAGAAGCACAATCTTTTCAAAAATTTGACGAGTTGGAAAACTACTTTAAAGATCCTGATCCAACCACCATTTTTGTAATGTGTTACAAATACAAAAAAGCGGATAAACGAAAGACTTTTTATAAAACAATTGCGAAAAACGGAGTTGTTTTCACCTCTGAAAAAATTAGAGAAGAAAAAATTCCCGATTGGATAATTGATTATTGCCGCAAAAAGAGATACGAAATTGACTCAAAATCAGCTCAGATATTGGCCTCTTTTATTGGGAATGACCTCAGTAATATTACCAATGAATTGAAAAAGCTGTTTATTATCATTCCTCAAGGAGGTAAAATAACGCCCAGCATTATTGAACAAAACATTGGAATAAGTAAGGATTTTAATGCATTTGAATTGACGAAAGCACTGAGCGAGCAAAAACTAAACAAAGTCTACTCCATTATTAAATATTTTGAAGCCAATCCAAAAGAGAATCCTCCGCAGAAAATTATTCCCATGATTTTTCCCTATTTTCAACGGATGCTGCGGTTTCACTATTGCACCGATAAATCAAAATCGTCCGTTGCAAAAGCACTTGGAACAAGTCCCTATTTTGTTGACGAATATTTTAGTGCAGCCCGTTTTTTCACCTTAAACAGAACTCTGAATTGCATCTCAATTCTTCGTGAATATGATTTAAAATCGAAAGGATTAGACACTTCTACAGGTCTAACAGGCGGTGAATTGATTAAGGAGATGATTCAAAAGATGATTTCCTAAAGTCAAGAATGGAATTGTTTTTTTAGAATGGACTGTTGAACAATTACTGGCCATTTCGGTGTTTCGGCTAGGCCATTAGTTTTTCATAATGACCAGCTAGAGGTTAATTCTCTAAGGAATGACATTTTTCCACTAAGTCAGACTTATTAATTTTTTTTGCAGCAAGGCTAAAAAAGACAAATAGAAAACAAAAATGAAAAACAACAGCCCGAAGTCATCCCACATTGCAGCACATCCCGTTTTTGCACCGTGAAAAGCAAGCCAGAGCGGGAAGAGCTTGCCCTCCACCGTCCGCACAAGGAAACGACAGACAAAGCCCAGCTGCACAGCAAAGGCTATGAATAATGGCGGGTGAGAAAGCAACTTGGAACTTCAAAAATATTAATTAACTTTGCGGTGAGGTGACAGGGAAAAGGGGATTAAAACCGCTACATTTTGATAGCCTCGGAAGGTTGGGGCATTCATAAAACAAGAGAATGAAACACTACTTTTTTAAATATATGATTAGTAATAAGGGAATTGATATTTGGCTTGAAAAGAATAGCCCTAATATTGATTTATCAATTTATTACGGTGATTGGAAAAAAGAAGATTATCCTCATAATATTGGTGAAAAAAATCTTTCAAATTATCTAAGAAGAGACCAAGTAGATATATTCTTTGGACTTAAACAATTAGATAAAACCATATATTTTTGGGTTTTCCATAAAGAATATATCTATTGTTTTAAAGCAGTTGATTTAGATGTTTATAATGGACCTTCTGAATATATAAACTTCAAAGAAAAAGATAACACAATCATTGAATCTTTGCCTAAATCAATTAAAGCAGAGCGAATAAAAATCTTAAAAAAAATCGAGCATCCAGAATTTTTCTCAAATATCAATAGTAATCAAGCTTATAATAGAAAAACTTTAACTGAACTTAAAAATGGAGCAGAAGAATATGCAAATGCTTTAATATCAAATAAACCAATAAGAGTAGACCTGAATAATTATTGCAATTACCTTTCCCCTACTCAATTTGAAACATTAATTTTTCTAATTTTCACCAATAAAAACTCTTTGTGCTCATCTTTTAGAGGGAGTACTCTTAAGGATTACGACTTAAAAATAATTCTTAATGAAGAATTTAAAGGAATAAAAAGAGGAACCCATTGGCTTCAAATAAAACTTAAAGATGTAAGCAAGTCTATCATAGATGGTTATATAATTCACAAAGGGGAATCAGATTTAGAAAACAAAGTAATTGGTATTGATTGGATAACAGAAAGGATATGTGAAAGGGAAGACATATTGAGATGGTTAAATAAGTGCATTTTTAACTATGAATTGATTGAGTCAAAAATTTACGGAGCATAATAAGGGGTGTAGTTAATGTGGGTTGACGTTAGAACTTCGGAGCGGTTTCGTTCGCTCGGGCGTTTTCGTCGGGGGACGAAAACGTAACATGCGCTCCCACACTTGCCACACCGCCATCCGTCAGACTGTCTAAAAAGCTTCTTTTCCCCTGTGTTATTAACAGTCTGATTGTTAATAACTTATCTTATTTTCGTTTGGTTAATTGTCTGATTTTCATTATTTATACTTTATAAGTTAAACACAGTTTTTTATGAAGTTTATAAAATGGCACAAACAGA
>JAQUGA010000193.1 GCA_028684405.1 Bacteroidales bacterium
CCAGAAGCTATTAATCAAGTTTATAATGTCGCTTGTGGCGAGCGAACTACCTTAAATCAAATGGTAGAAGCTCTGATTGAATTTATGTCAGAATACGATCCGAAAATAAAAAATGCCGAAGTAATATATGGACTCAATCGAAAAGGAGATGTTCCTCACTCATTGGCTTCCATCGATAAAATACAAACCAAAATGAATTACCAGCCACTATATTCCTTCAAAGAAGGACTAAAAGCCTCTTGTAAGTGGTATTGGGAAAATTTACAAAAACCAGAATAATATGTCAAAAAAAGTTGCTTTAATTACGGGAATAACCGGCCAAGATGGTTCTTTTTTAGCCGAGTTTTTGTTGGAAAAAGGATATGAAGTACACGGAATTATGCGTCGTGCTTCGTATTTTAACACCAGTCGAATCGAACATCTCTATTTTGAAGAGTGGATTGAAGATATGAAAAAAGAACGTTCTATAAACCTTCATTATGGCGATATGACCGACTCATCATCGCTCATACGGATTGTTCAAACAGTGATGCCTGATGAGATTTATAATTTGGCAGCTCAATCGCATGTAAAAGTTTCTTTTGAAGTTCCCGAATATACGGCAGAGTCTGATGCCATTGGAACGCTCAGGATTCTCGAAGCAGTTCGGATTTTGGGACTGGAAAAAAAGACTAAAGTCTATCAAGCTTCTACCTCTGAATTGTTTGGGAAAATTCAAGAAATGCCACAAAAAGAGACGACCCCTTTTTATCCCAGATCTCCATACGGTGTGGCTAAGTTATATGGTTTTTGGATTACCAAAAACTACAGAGAGTCGTACAATATGTTTGCTGTAAATGGAATTTTATTTAATCATGAAAGCGAACGCAGAGGAGAAACATTTGTGACTCGAAAAATCACATTGGGAGCTTCTCGAATTGCACACGGTTTGCAAAAAAAACTATATTTAGGCAACTTGAATGCGCTTCGCGATTGGGGATATGCCCGCGATTATGTTCAGTGTATGTGGATGATTTTGCAACATGACACCCCCGAAGATTTTGTTATTGCTACTGGCGAAATGCACTCCGTAAGAGAGTTTTGTACCTTGAGTTTTAAAAGAGCTGGAATTGAAATTGAATGGACGGGCGAAGGCGTGAAAGAAAAAGGAATTAATAAAAAAACAGGGGAAATCATTGTAGAGGTCGATCCCAAATATTTCCGTCCTGCAGAAGTCGAACAATTGTGTGGCGATCCTTCTAAAGCTCAAAAATTA
Organism: Bacteroidales bacterium; assembly: GCA_028684405.1. GTDB lineage: Bacteria > Bacteroidota > Bacteroidia > Bacteroidales > WCHB1-69 > JAQUGA01. The sequence continues at coordinate 1,256 of JAQUGA010000193.1, forward strand.
TTGGGATGGAATCCCCGCCAAACTTCGTTTGAAGAATTGGTAAATATTATGATGGACAATGATTTAGATTTTGTTTTACGTGAACATAATATTAAACACGGATAGGAAAATTTTTATATAATGAAAAGAGAGAGCAAAATATATATTGCAGGTCACAATGGAATGGTTGGCAGTGCCATTGTTAGAATACTGCAAAAAAACGGATATCATAATTTAATAACGGCCGATTTTAAAACTTTGGATTTGCGAAGGCAAGTGGAAGTGGAGGCTTTTTTCGAAAAACAAAAACCCGAATATGTTTTTTTAGCCGCTGCAAAAGTGGGTGGAATTTATGCTAACGATACATATCCTGCTGAATTTCTGTACGATAACTTAATGATAGAAGCCAATATTATCCATTCTGCATATTTGCATAAAGTTGAAAAATTGCTTTTTTTGGGAAGTTCTTGCATCTATCCAAAGTTCGCTCCGCAGCCGATTAAAGAAGAATATTTGCTCACTGACTCTTTGGAGCCAACCAATGAGGCTTATGCCATCGCAAAAATAGCTGGAATCGAATTGTGCAAGTTTTATCGCCGTCAATATAAGTGTAATTTTATTTCGGCCATGCCGACCAATTTATATGGAATTAATGACAATTTCGATTTACAAAATTCACACGTGTTGCCCGCATTAATTCGGAAACTTCACGAAGCAAAAGTGAACCAATTGCCCGAAGTTGTTATGTGGGGAACGGGAAAACCAATGCGTGAATTTTTATATGTCGATGATTTAGCAGATGCTCTTTTGCATTTGATGTTGAATTACGACCAAGAATTGCATGTGAACGTCGGTACAGGAGAAGATGTTACCATTTCCGAATTAACCCATCTCATTAAAGAGATAGTTGGTTATGAAGGAAAAATTGTAAACGACTTGAGCAAGCCCGATGGAACACCTCGCAAATTACTGGATGTCAGCTTGTTAAATTCAACAGGATGGAAACATAAAACTCCGCTGAACGAAGGAATTGAAAGCGTTTATAAATGGTATTTGAAAACGAAAGCCTAATCAGTTTAAAAATCAATAAATATGTCTAGAATTATATTGGCAAACAAGCTTAAAGAGCGGTTTTATATTGTTGAATATTACTTCGGACAAAATATGTTTATTGGAACTACCCGCCTTTTTGGAGCGCCCATCATGTTTGCTCTAGGTTTGTGGTTTTTATATTCCGAAGCCAGTCAAATGAGCCTTCTTTATTCAGGAATTCTTATTCTTTATTCGGTTTTTTTCGGACTTCGTCCTTGGGCTATGCTCTATTTCAAGCGTTCCATGTTTGAAACTTCTGTTTTTAATGTTGAGATTAGTGCCGATGGTATCAAGTTTTGGGATGAAGAATATCAAAATTTTTACGATTACACTTCTATTGTTGCCATTGAAAAAAGAAAAGAGTATTTTGTTATTAAACTAAAAAATAAAAAAGAAATATACTTGCCTAAAGCACAGTTGGATAGTTCTGAAATTTCGATTTTAATGAAAAGATCTATTTGATTTAATTTTTAATAGATACTGTTTTATTCTCATGAAATATTTTCCGTATTGGTCTCTTTTGTTTTTGTTCTTCTTTTCGAATGAGCCTATGGTGTCGTCTCAAAAAACCGTTCATCAACTTCCATTAGAAAAACTTGAAAAGAGCCGAAATGTTTGGGCTTTGGTCCGATACAATAGTGTCAAACAAAATGTTAATTGGAACAAAGAGTTCAAGTTTTTGTATGATTTAAGTTTTAAGACTGAAAGTGCTGAAAAGTTTGATTTGGAACTTCGACGTTGGGTGGATAAAAAATATCAGAAATCAAAAGATTTATATCCGTTCGGATGCCAAGGTGAAATTTTAAATATAGATTCATTATTGTCAGTATATATTTCTGATTATCAGTTCAAAGGAAAAATTTCAACACAATCCCTTTTCCTAGAACGTTTTATTATTCCTAAATACTTTTCAATAAAGGAATCGTCTGATTTTCAGTTGCCAGATACTTGGCAAAGACTTTTAAGTTTGACAAAGTTGGAGTATTACATTCGGTTTTTTTATCCCTATTATCAAGATATTCCTCAGAACTGGGAAAATCTTTGCCGAAACAATGTTTTGGCATTTTACAGTGCACCAAGCGTCCAGATATATTTCTCGTATGTTCAGCTTCTATTGGCTAAGGTGCCAGATGGACATTTGTTTGCCAGTCCCAGTTTTCATTTTGCGAGAATATTTAAAGTGCCCTTTAGAGCCCGAATCTATGAACATTTTGCGATTGTAGAACAGATTGATAAAAAAGGATTGTGTGAGGAAGTCGGCTTGCAAATTGGAGATACCATTTTAAAAATTAATGATGTGTCTATCGAAAGACATTTGGCTTTTCTGCAATCCATAGTTCCAAATTCAAATCGAGCAAATTTCTTAAAATTGGCAGAAACTCCTCTTTTTTCCGATACGGTTTCACAAATTACAATTACCGTTAAACGGGATGAGAGAGCAAATGAAATTGATTTACAATTCGTTATAGAACAAGATTTTATTATAAATACGGTAGAAAATTTTATTATCAATTCCGACACCGATTCGTATGTGTTAATTTCAGATTCTGTGGCATGGATTGATTTAGGCTTGCTAAAGAGATGGGAAGTGCCCGCAATGATTGATTCCATCTCTCATGTCAAATACTTGATTGTGGATGCTCGTAAGTACCCAAATGCGACCATTGATTTGCTTTGCTCCTGGTTGATGCCACAGTCAAAACCATTTGTGACTTTTAAAAGATTGAATCAAAATCATTTTGGTGATTTTTGCATAAATGATACTATTTATACCACTTTTAATCCAAAAAATCCTTTTACAGGAGAGTTAATTCTTTTGACAGATGCTGGAACTGCCAGCCAGGGCGAATATTCGGTGATGGCACTCAAGCAACATCCCAATGCTACTCAAATAGGAATGCCGACGGGTGGAACTTTGGGTTTTACAATGCCTTTTTATTTACCAGGAGGCATTCGTTGCAGGATGCCAGTAATGTCCTTTAATAGCCCTGATCTTCGTTATTCTCAAAAACAGGGAGTACAACCCGATATTTTTTCTGATGTGAACTTTACCAAAAAAGATGCATTATATATTATTTCGTTATTGTAAGTTACTATTGTTGTTAAATAAGTACTGTCTCTCCTAAAGTCCATTTGTTTTTTGATATTTTTGCAATAAAAATGAACATGAATAAGATTGTTTTTATACTGTTTTTTAGTTTTTTCTTTGTTGTTTTTGGTGAATCAATAGCTCAAAAAGAGACGGATGAAAGAGTTTATATTGACTTTAAAGATGGAATTGGCTTTAAAGCCCCAGACTCTTTGTTTTTTATGAACATGCGCTTTCGAATGCAAAACCGATTGGGTTTTAATGCGGATGATGAATTTAATATTGAAGAAGTGGAAGCTACTGTAAAACGCTTGCGTTTGCGATTTGATGGCTTTATTTTAAATCCAAAACTTACCTATTATTTGCAATTGTCTTTTGCTCAAGGAGATTTAGGAATGGATGGTAACCAAAAGCCAAATATCATTTTCGATGCTATAATCCATTATCACTTTTCAAATCGGATCTATATTGGTTTTGGACAAGGGAAACTTCTTGGTAATCGAA
>JAQUGA010000194.1 GCA_028684405.1 Bacteroidales bacterium
CGTTGATTCTTACCTTGACAATGAAGCGATTCGTGTTGTTAAAAGCATGCCTCGCTGGAAACCCGGTTATCAAGGTGGAAAGGCGGTGAGAGTGCATATGGTGCTTCCCATTAAATTTGAGTTGAAATAAATTGCAAATCCTATATATCTGTGATGAATGAAGCTCCTTTTTGGAGCTTTATTCTTTTTTTAACAGCTTTATTTAAGCGATTTCATTAAATTTACACATTGAATATTATTGAAAACAAAAAATAGTAAAATGAAAGATTTAAAAAACTACATTGAAGAGAATAAAGAAAGATTCTTAAATGAGCTTTTTGAGCTCATTCGCATCCCTTCTATTAGTGCCAAAAGCGAGCATAAAGAAGACATGGTGAAAGCTGCTAATCAGTTAAAGAAATCACTTTTAGAAGCCGGTGTTGACAAAGCCGAAGTGATGCCTACCAAAGGAAATCCCGTGGTGTATGCCGAAAAAACTATAGACCCAAATGCTCCCACCGTAATTGTTTACGGACATTATGATGTGATGCCCGCCGAACCATTTGAATTATGGAAAAGTCCTCCTTTTGAACCAGAAATCAGAGATGGAAAAATCTGGGCACGTGGTGCAGATGATGATAAAGGACAGTCGTTTATGCATATTAAAGCGTTTGAATACCTTGTTAAAACCAAGCAACTTCCTTGCAATGTGAAGTTTATGATTGAAGGAGAAGAAGAAGTGGGTTCACCCAATTTGGGACCATGGTGTGAAGAAAATAAAGAATTATTAAAAGGAGATATCATTTTGGTTTCTGATACAGGTATGATTGCTCCTGATATTCCGAGTATTACTACTGGTTTGAGAGGTTTGTCGTACTGGCAAGTGGAAGTTACGGGACCCAATCGCGACTTACACAGCGGATTGTTTGGCGGAGCAGTGGCAAACCCAATTAATGTATTGTGCAAAATGATTGCTCAAATGCAAGACGAAAAAGGCAAAATTACCATTCCTGGATTCTATGATGACGTTATGGAAGTTTCTGCCGAAGAGCGTGAACTATTGGGAAGAGCACCCTTTAATTTGGAAGAATACAAAGCAGCCATTGATATTGCTGAAGTTTGTGGTGAAGAAGGATATACTACTTCTGAGCGCACTGGAATCAGACCTTCTTTTGATGTTTGTGGTATTTGGGGTGGCTATCAAGGCGAAGGCGCAAAAACAGTCCTTCCCTCTAAAGCATTTGCCAAAGTTTCTACTCGTTTGGTTCCAAACCAAGACAATGAAAAAATTGCAATCCTTTTCAAAAAACATTTTGAAAGCATCGCTCCAAAATCTGTAAAAGTGGTTGTAACACCTCTTCATGGTGGACAAGGATATGTTTGCCCAATTGATCTTCCAGCATACAAAGCAGCTGAAAAAGCATATACTCAAGTTTTCGGAAAACGCCCTGTTCCTGTTCGTAGCGGTGGAAGCATTCCAATCATCTCTACTTTCGAAGAAATTCTTGGAATAAAATCTGTTTTGATGGGATTTGGTCTTGAATCGGATGCCATTCACTCACCCAATGAAAATTTCCCTGTTTTCAACTTCTTAAAAGGAATTGAAACAATTCCTTATTTCTACAAATATTTTGCTGAAATAATGAAGAAGTAATCTAATACTTGTTTTTTCTAAAAAAGCCACAATTAAAATTGTGGCTTTTTTAATTTTCAAGGATGAAGCAAATGACTTTACGCCATCATGGCTTCCACATCCTTAATGGTTTTTGGAATGGGACGTCCCAATAGGCGATAGCCGTTTTCGGTGACCAAAATATCATCTTCAATCCGAATGCCGCCAAATCCTTTGTATTTTTCAACTTCATCGTAATTGATGAATTCCGCAAATTTGTTTTCTGATTTCCAGATATCAATCAAAGTAGGAACAAAATAAATTCCAGGTTCCACTGTAACAACATGTCCTGTTTTTAGCTCTTTACCCATACGCAAATAAGCAGTTCCGAAAAGGCTGCTGCGTTTTGTTTTTTCATCATATCCCACAAAATCTTCGCCTAAATCTTCCATATCGTGAACATCCAAACCAATTTGATGACCCAAACCATGAGGCATAAACAAGGCGTGTGCACCTTTTTCTACGGCTTCGTTTACATTTCCTTTCATCAATCCCAATGCTTGAAGTCCTTCCACGATGATGCGACATGATAAAAAGTGAATATCTCTGTAAAGAACATTGGGTTTAATGGCTTTAATGGCTTCCATATTAGCGTCCAGCACAATTTGATAAACTGCTTTTTGACGATCGCTAAATTTTCCACCCACGGGCATTGTTCGGGTGTAATCCGAGCAGTAATTCATTTCGTTTTCGGCACCGCAGTCGACAAGCAACAAGCGACCGTTTTCAAGTTTTTGGCTATGGTCGTGGTTGTGTAAAGTTTCTCCATTTTGCGATAAAATTACGGGGAATGAAACGCCATTGCCGCCAGCTAGGGCAATTCCTTCGATAGTTCCCGCCAATTCGCGTTCGTAGCGACCGGCTTTTGCCATTTTCATGGCCGTTGTCTGCATCATATAGCCCGTTTCGCACGCTTTTTCCATTTCGGCAATTTCGATGTCGGTTTTTATTTCTCGCTGAGCTACAATCGCTTTTATCAATTCTGTTGAAGATTTTGCTTTTAATTCTGCAAAAGGAATATCGAGCAAAGCATTCAATTTAATTTTGTTTTCGGCACGATAAGGAGGTAAAAAATGGATTTTCCGACCTGCTTTTTTGGCTCCAATCAATACTTTGTCGAAGTCACCATAAGGAGCCGTATGATCAATAGCACTTTGGGCTGCCAATTCGGTCATTTTTGGTTGAGGTCCCATCCAAATGATGTCGTCAATTTCAAAATCATCGCCATATAAGGTGCATGTTTTGGCGTCTGCATCCATAATCATCGCCATATTTGGATGTGGTAATCCTACATAATAAAGGAAATTGCTATCCTGACGGAAATGATAAGTGTTTGATGGATAATTCATCGGGCTTTCTTGATTTCCCATGAAAATAATGATTCCACTATCCATTTTTTCGAGCAATTCTGCTCTGCGATTTTTATATACTTCTTTTTGAAACATAAGCTGAGTTTATTTAGTTTGTAAAAAATGATTCTTATACAAAAGTAAAAAATTCTTTGAATTTTGAAAGAATTTTAAGGGGAATTATGAAAAATGAAAATAGAATTGCTTTGATTTTAAAAATATCCGATTCTTATCTCCACTCTCTGAAAATTGAATTTAATGGCTGACTTTTGTTTTTGGTTTTAAAGTAAATATATACTTCTATCCTGATTAATGCATGCCTTCAAAACAAGAATTTGATTTTTAACTTACATGAATTATATCTCCATACGCAGAAATAGGCCTAATTTTGCGTATGCATACACAGAAATTGGCTAAATTTTGCGTATCAATACGCAAAAATAGGCTGAATTTTGCGTATTAGATTTTATTTTTGTATATTTGCATAAAAATTTAATATGATAAAGCGAAATATTGAAGATCTTTTGAGAAACAGAAAAGATGACAATAAAGTCATTTTGCTTTTTGGCGCTCGTCAAACTGGAAAAACAACATTGTTGAAAAAACTTTATCAAGGTAAGGATAATGTTTTGTGGTTAAATGGCGATAATAATGATACGCATGAGTTGTTAGGCGATATGTCAGCAAGTCGATATAAGATTTTATTTGCACCATACAACACCATTATTATTGATGAAGCTCAATATATTAAGGACATTGGTAGAATAATTAAAATATTTACTGATGAATTGCCTGAAATAAAAATATTTGCAACAGGTTCTTCTGCTTTTGACTTATCAAACAAAACTTCTGAGCCTCTGACTGGGCGTAAATGGGAGTTTTATCTGTTCCCATTATCTTTTTCAGAGATGTGTAATCATCATGGATTTTTGGAAGAATATCGTTTATTGGAATACCGACTTTTGTACGGGTATTATCCAGAAGTGGTAAATAGTGCGGGCAATGAAAAACAAATATTAAAAAGTATTACGGATAGTTATTTATACAAAGACCTGTTGACTTGGAGTAATATAAAGCATTCCGACATGCTTATAAAGTTGTTGCAAATGCTGGCACTTCAGGTTGGAAGCGAAGTGTCTTATAATAATTTGAGTAAAAGTCTAGGTATAGACAGGGGAACTGTTGAAAGATATATTGATTTATTGGAAAAAAGTTATGTTGTTTTTAAATTATCTTCCTTTAGTCGTAACTATCGAAATGAATTAAAAAAGTCCAAAAAGATTTATTTTGCTGATAATGGAATAAGGAATGCTTTGATTGCTAATTTTTCGCCCTTGTCATTAAGAAATGATGTAGGGGCTTTGTGGGAGAATTTTTTAATTTCCGAACGAAGAAAAAAACTATCGTATGATAATATTTGGGCAAATACATACTTTTGGCGAACAACTTCGCAAATAGAAATTGATTATGTAGAAGAGCAAGATGGGAAATTAAATGCTTTTGAATTCAAATGGAATGCTGATAAAGGAAAAAATATTTCAATTCCATCCTCTTTTAGTGAGTCTTACCCCGAGCATACATTTCAAGTTGTTACACCTAAAAATATCGAAACCTTTTTATTGTAATACGAATCTTTTGTTTTTAGAGAAATTATTTCTGAGTTTCATCTCCATAATTACTTTTTGGTTCATTAAGCACACTTTGGTTTGTTTGATGTTGTTAATTGTCAATAATTAAGATGTGATTTTTTAAATCCATTCTGTTATTCTAAAATAATAATTTTATTTGATTACTTAATGTTATACCTAAATTCATTTTTATAGCTGATTCCTGCGATTAGAAGTCTGTCAAATTTATTTTCGCCAAAATATCGGCGATTGAACATGTAACAAAACTCATTGAGATAAC
>JAQUGA010000195.1 GCA_028684405.1 Bacteroidales bacterium
CATCAATTAATGGCAAAAGCATGTGGGATTTTTCATGATATTGCCCGCTTTGAACAGCTGAAACATTTTAGCACTTTCGATGATTCAAAATCTTTTGATCATGGCGAAAAAGCAGTGGAAATTCTGAAAACGGAAAATTATTTGAGCTTTTTTGATAGTGCAGAACAAAAAGCAATTTTAAATGCCATCAAACAACACAATAAAAAAGTTCAACCCATCGGCGATGACGAACTTGAATTAGCCCTAGCTAAAACACTTCGAGATGCCGACAAAATCGATACCCTCACCTCCATTGCCGAGTACTACGAATCTTCAGAAGCCGGCAATAAAAAAGCCTTGCAACTAGACCTGCCCGATATTCCCGAAGTTTCGGAAAAAGTATTGGATAGCTTGAGAAATGCTCGAATGGTTGACTATAGAGACATCCGCACATTAGACGATTTTAAATTGCTGAAAATGAGCTGGATATATGACATCAACTATCCCATTAGTTTTGCAATGCTTATCAAAAGTCAAGTTATTAATCGGATTTTCAATTCTATGAAAACGAAAAACAAAGACTTTGATTTACTTGTTGGCATGGCTTGTGGATATGCAGAAGCTGGTGCCACTTATTAGTTGTTTGAAATAAAGTGACTGAGAAAGCTGAGTAACTGGTTAACTAAAAATAGTGTGAGTGTGAGAGCAGAGATTGTTCCCCTCTGACCACAGATTACCGACTACCGATTACAAACATAATCATCTACTCATAGATAATTAAAAAAGAAGATTTCCGAAAGGGAATCTTCTTTTTTACTGAGTAAACATAGATTTTACATCATGCCGCCCATTCCGCCCATACCACCCATTGCAGGGTTGCCCATAGCGGGTTCATCTTCTTTAATTTCTGCCAACACACATTCTGTTGTCAACAACATACTAGCGATGGAAGCAGCATTTTCGAGTGCAACGCGAGCTACTTTTGTAGGATCGATAACACCTGCTTTTAGTAAATTTTCATACACTTCTGTGCGAGCGTTAAAACCAAAGTCATCTTTGCCCTCTTTTACTTTATTTACAACCACAGAACCTTCATGTCCGGTATTCAAAACAATTTGACGAAGGGGTTCTTCCAAAGAACGACGCACGATGTCAATGCCAAATTTCTCATCATCACTATCTGCTTTCAGTGAATCTAAAGCACTAATGGCTCTGATGTATGAAACGCCACCACCGGGGATAATTCCTTCTTCAATGGCTGCGCGAGTAGCATGAAGAGCATCGTCAAAACGATCTTTTTTCTCTTTCATTTCCACTTCTGATGCGGCACCTACGTAGATTACAGCAACACCGCCTGCCAACTTGGCCAAACGCTCTTGTAGTTTCTCGCGGTCATAATCTGAAGTTGTTTTTTCAATTTGTCCCTTAATCATACCAATGCGAGCATCAATATCGGATTTTTCACCTTTACCGCTAACAATGGTTGTATTTTCTTTGTCCACCGTAATTTTTTCGGCTTGACCTAAGGAATCAAGTTCAGTATCTTCTAATTTATATCCTTTTTCTTCGCTAATCACAGTTCCACCGGTAAGTACGGCAATGTCTTCCAACATTTCTTTACGACGATCGCCAAAGCCAGGAGCTTTAACGGCAACAATTTTCAACGAACCACGAAGGCGATTCACAACCAAAGTTGCCAATGCTTCGCTGTCTAAATCTTCGCTAATGATTAACAAAGGACGACCTGTTTGAACAACCTTTTCAAGAACTGGAAGAAATTCTTTCATATTGCTGATCTTCTTATCGTAAAGCAAAATAAAAGGATTTTCGTAAACAGCTTCCATTTTTTCAGTATCGGTTACAAAGTATGGCGAGATGTAACCACGATCGAATTGCATACCTTCTACAACTTTTACAAGCGTATCGGTTCCTTTTGCTTCTTCAATGGTAATTACACCTTCTTTTTTAACTTTGCTCATGGCTTCTGCAATCAATTTTCCGATAAAGCTATCGTTGTTTGCTGAAATAGTGGCCACTTGTTCGATTTTACTTATGTCATCTCCAATTAATTGGGAACGTTTTTTCAAATCTGCAACAACCGCCTCAACGGCTTTGTCGATTCCTCTTTTAACATCCATTGGATTGGCACCTGAGGTAATGCTTTTTAAACCAGTACCAAACATAATTTGTGCCAATAATGTGGCGGTAGTAGTACCATCACCTGCTTGGTCATTGGTTTTTGAAGCCACTTCTTTGACCATTTGTGCACCCATGTTTTCAACAGCATCGCTCAATTCAATTTCTTTTGCTACGGTAACACCATCTTTTGTTATTTGAGGAGCACCATATTTTTTATCGATGATTACATTACGACCTTTGGGTCCTAAGGTTACTTTAACTGCGTTTGCTAATGAATCAACACCTTTTTTTAAGCGTTCTTTTGCATCCCAATCGTAAATGATTTCTTTTGCCATAATTATTTATTTTTAAATTTTGTTAGTGATTCAGTAATTATATAACTGCGTAAATGTCAGATTCCCTCATGATGAGTAAATCTTTTCCGTCAACATTGATTTCTGTTCCAGCATATTTTCCGTACAAAACAAGATCGCCTACTTTTAGCGTTACAGGTTCATCTTTTTTACCAGGACCGACTGCCAAAACAGTTCCTTTTTGAGGTTTTTCTTTTGCAGTGTCAGGAATAATAATTCCACCCGATGTTTTTTGCTCTACAGGAGCTGGCTCAAGAACGATTCTATCAGCCAAAGGTTTAATACTTAACTTTGTCATAAATTAGAAATTTTAATTGGTTAAACATTTTTTTTGTTGTTTACTAATCAGTCTAATTTTATGCCAAATGGTATTTACTGACATTTCTTCCATTATTGGCAATTATACAAGAGTGATGCAATGTATGAAGTGTCATATTGTCAGACAAAAAAAGAGCCTGAATGCTTTCAGACTCTTTTTTAGTTTTAATAAGTACCAATAAATTTAATCAGCCAATACTGTAATCTTGTTTGCAAGAACTTCTACAACACCACCTTTAATATCGATGTATTCTAGCTTGTCTTGTTCGTTTTTAATTTTCACGCGTCCTTTTGTTAGCACAGCAATCATCGGAGCGTGATTCGTTAAAACCTCAAACAAACCATCAATACCAGGCATTTGTACCAAACTGGCATAGCCTTTAAAGATTGTTCTTTCAGGAGTGATTATTTCTAAATTCATCTCTTTTTCCTTTCATTATTTGGCTTCAGCCATCATTTTCTTACCTTTTTCAATTGCCTCTTCAATAGTTCCCACAAGGTTAAATGCGGCTTCAGGATACTCGTCCACGTCTCCATTTAAAATCATCTTGAAACCCTTGATGGTTTCTTCAATGGAAACAAATGCTCCTGGAAGACCGGTAAATTGTTCTGCAACAAAGAATGGTTGTGACAAGAAACGTTGAACGCGACGAGCTCTGTGAACAACCAATTTGTCATCATCCGACAGTTCATCCATTCCTAAAATAGCAATAATATCTTGTAATTCATTATATTTCTGCAAGATTTCCTTCACGGCCTGAGCCGTGTTGTAATGCTCTTCACCAACCACATCCGGTGTTAAAATGCGAGATGTAGAGTCGAGTGGATCCACGGCAGGATAAATCCCCAATTCCGAAATTTTCCTATTCAAAACGGTCGTTGCATCCAAATGCGAGAAAGTAGTTGCAGGTGCGGGGTCAGTCAAGTCATCCGCAGGAACATAAATCGCTTGAACAGAAGTAATAGATCCTCTTTTTGTAGACGTAATGCGTTCTTGCATAATTCCCATCTCTGTTGCCAAAGTTGGTTGGTATCCAACCGCTGAAGGCATTCGACCCAAAAGAGCAGAAACTTCAGAACCTGCTTGGGTAAAACGGAAAATGTTATCAATAAAAAACAAAATATCACGACCGCCGGTTGTTTCGTCTCCATCGCGGTAATATTCTGCTAAAGTCAAGCCCGATAAAGCAACGCGAGCACGTGCTCCAGGAGGTTCATTCATTTGACCAAAAACCAACGAAATTTGTGATTGTGCCAATTCGTCTTTGTCCACCAATGACAAATCCCAGTTTCCAGCCTCCATGCTTTTTTCAAAAGCATCACCATAACGAATAACGCCCGATTCAATCATTTCGCGAAGCAAATCGTTACCCTCACGAGTACGTTCACCAACACCTGCAAAAACAGACATTCCCGAATAGTTTTTGGCAATATTGTTGATCATTTCCATAATCAAAACCGTTTTTCCTACTCCGGCTCCACCAAACAAACCAATTTTTCCACCCTTCATATAGGGCTCAATAAGGTCGATTACTTTAATTCCGGTAAGCAAAACTTCTTTACTGGTTGAAAGATTTTCAAACGTGGGTGGGTCGCGGTGAATGGGCATGTACCTTTCGGCTTTGGGTTGCTCCATTCCGTCAATGGCTTGTCCAATTACATTAAACAATCGCCCATGAATATCAGGCCCAACAGGCATTAAAATTCCTTGTCCAGTAGAGATAACTTCCATTCCTCTTTTCAAACCATCGGTAGAGTCCATAGCAATGGTTCGTACTGTATTTTCACCAACGTGTTGTTGACATTCTAAAACCAAGACTTCACCATCCGGCTTATGAATTTCTAAGGCATTGTAGATATTGGGCAATTTTTGACCTTCGTCGAACGTCACATCGACAACGGCTCCAATGATTTGAGATATTCTCCCTTTACTTTCTTGAGACATAATATTATGTTGTTTTATTTTTACTCCTGAAAATGAAGCCCAAAGTAAATGATTTTTTCTTAAAAAAACAAACAAGTAGAAACTATGTTCTATTTTTGACCGTTTTTTGAGCACTTTTACTAACTAATATTTAAATCTACATAAGATCGGAAGAGCAC
>JAQUGA010000196.1 GCA_028684405.1 Bacteroidales bacterium
TGTTGATTACATCGAGAAGAGTTTTGGTGTTAAGATAGATGAGAAAAGGCTCATCAACTTCCCAACGCTTAGCGATATGGCCGACTACATTAAAGAGAAAAAACAGTGGATTCGACAAGAAACTACAAGTTTAGCCGAGACTATAAAAGAAAAGGTAGATATAAAGTTGCCAAAATCATGGCCTACTCACAACTTCTTTAAAAATATAGCGAAATTCTTTTTCAAAATATATTTCCGTATACGTGGAGAGGGTATGCAAAATATTCCCGATGGCCCATGTAGTATTGCACCAAATCACCAGAGTTATATCGATGGACTTTTTGTGGCTTCGTTCCTAAAACGAAAGGTTATAAAGGAAACCTATTTCTACGCTAAGAAAAAACACGTTAACAATGCAATACTCAGATTCCTTGCCCGCACCAATAATGTAATTGTTATGGATATTGATGGTGATCTAAAGGAATCGATACAAAAAATGGCTGCTGCATTAAAGGAGGGAAAAAAGGTTATTATTTTCCCTGAGGGAACTAGGTCACAAAATGGTGAACTTGGAGAATTCAAAAAAACCTTTGCTATACTTAGCACTGAATTAGACGTACCCGTTGTGCCCGTTACCATTATTGGAGCAGATAGGGCATTACCAGTTGGCGCAAAAGTTCCTCGCCCTTGGGTTAAGGTTGGAGTAGAGTTTCTTGAACCCATTCACCCAGAAGGACGTACAGCAGAAGTTCTAGCCAAGGATGTTTACCATGAGATTAAGCAAAACTTAGCCAAAAAGGCAAGCTAATGAAACCAACAGAAACGCTTCAAGTAGAAATATTTCTGCTAACTTAAAATATATTTTAATCCAATTAAAAAGGGGTTCTCTTTCCAGAGACCCCTTTTAAAATTTTGTATCAATAGTTTACCCTTATTCAATCACAAGCCTAAACATCAAATCTTCTCCATCAACATTAAGTTTTACTATGTAAATACTTTTGGGTAGATGGCTTAGATCTATTTTATGGTTTGCCGCCTTAGTGAAAGACTTATTAAATAGTGCTCTGCCAGTAAAATCAATAATAGTAATACCTAAGTTTGCATATTCCTTCTCAACACTAACGCTAAATTGCCCGTCAGTCGGGTTGGGGAAAATTTTAATTCCCATTTCAGTCAAACTTTCAATGCTTGTAATGGTATAGTATATTGACCATTGATTAGAAGCAGCATTCCAGTTACCAAGCATATCATATGCTACTCCACTAGGCACCTCAACAGATACGTTCCCAGTCTGGATAGGTGAAACATTTATTGTGTACACTGGCGCATTTTCGTCATTAAAGGTATTAACTTGAGCATTATTAACAAGAATGTCCGTCTGCTCAAACTCATTCATTAACTTGTTAAATGTTATGTTGACATCAAAATTCTCTACTGAAGTGTTATTACTCTCAACGCTAGAAATTAGAACAGTGGGTGGCACATTATCAAGAACAATTTCAAATGAATTACTCACTTGGCTTTCGAATACAGGGTTTGAAGAAATGACTTTTACCCTATAATTTTTACCCGAAGGAGTACCTTCAGGAATAATTGCCTCAATAATACCTTCCTCAATGGATTCGAGAGCACCAATCTCTATGGGATTTGAAAAATCACCTGTTTCATCGGATAGATATGCAGTAAAAGTATTGTCACTAAACGATTCGGTAAGTTCATAGGCAATATCTAGTTTAGCAGAGCTATCATTTGACACAAAATAGGGTCCTAAAATGTCCACAATACTAATTTCAGGTTCTGTGAACGTTGATAAATTCGATTTCCATAAACCACGCCCATAAGTACTGGCATACAATACACTTTCCTCAGAAGCAATCTTGTCGTAATGAATTTCAAGTTCTGTTACTATTACAGAGGGTAGATTCTTGCTAAAAAGTGTCCAATCGTTATCACCGTTCTTAAAAAATACTCCGATATCAGTCCCAGCATAAAGATGTTGAATATTAGATGCCTTATTTTGAATAATAGTGTTTGCAGGAACTCCAGGTAAACCACCAGAAATGTTTGTCCAGGTTTGTCCACCATCATTTGATTCGTAGGCCTTTTGACTATTATACCCACCAAGAGTAATCCATACTTTTTGAGGATATAAATTATCAACAGCAATTGATGTAATGCTATTTCCGCTAGGGAGGTATCCGGTTAAATTATCCCAGCTTGTGCCCCCATTTGTGGTTCGATAAAAGTTATTTAAATCAGTTATATATAAAGTATTAATATCTGATTCCGCAATGGCCATTGATCTAATCTTATTACTTAAGTTAAGGTTTGAAATTTTGATCCAGGAGTTCCCCCTGTTTGTTGTTTTCCATACATCAGCATAACCAACATAAAGGGTTTTGTTATCAACGGGATCGATTAAATAAGGAGTAACCCAGGCTCCATTGGCGCCGCCAGGAATGTTTGCAGAAATATCAACGGTATTGTAATACGTTGACCACTTATCCATAGTCCTATCAATTTGACCATTAACATAAGTTGCATACTGGATATTTGCATTTTCATAATCAATGATGCACTCCATCCCATCGCCCCCTTTTACATCATACCAAGTTCCTGTTGTAATTAACTTACTGCCATTATCCTGCAATCCAGTTATAACTTCATCTTTAATTGTTTGAGATACACCAAGTTTGTACATCTGACTAATAACCATTCCATCTGTTAAATCAATCCAGTAAGATCCGCCGTTGTTAGTCTTGTATATTCCCCCATCATTCGCCTCAAAAAATGTGCTCCCGTTCTGAAACTCCATATAGTGCTTATCGGCATGAACGGCTGGGGTGCCATTTGCACCATACCAGTGGTTTACAATACTCCACGTAGTTCCTCCATTAGTTGATTTCCAACTATTAATTCCGCCCAAATACAGAATATTTGCATTAGTTGGAGAAACGGATAAAGTTAGATCGTACCATCCCTGCCCACCTGAATCGCTGCTATTTGCAGACCAGTTTAATAGGTTATTTCCGGAAATAGTACCATCGTATATCTTTAAAAAAGTATCCCCGCTATTTGTTGATTTGTATATTCCATCCATTCCTCCACCTTGTGTTGAAGCCAATGCATATACAATAGAGGGATCAGATTTTGCCACATCGAGTTCAACCCTGTATACAGAACTTGGAAAAGAAAAAACTTCTGTCCAAGTTAAACCAGCATCACTCGTCTTAAGTATTTTTGAACTATTACTGTAACTACCTTTTAGAGCAAAAAGAACCGTACTCTCTGAATTATGCTTAAACTCTAAATCGAAGAATACTCCTGATTCAGTTATTTTGCTCCAAGTTACAGCTCCATCAATTGATTTATATATGCCCCCATTTGTTGAAGCATACAATATGTTTTGGTCGGTAGGATGAATTAAGAGACGTGTTATTCGATAATTCTGTGAAACATTAAAACTAAGACCTGTTTGCTCCCAAGTTTTACCATCATCTGTGGTCTTAAGAACTCCTATTGAATTATTGTCGCCGGCATCCCTATCGCCAGTTGCAATAAAAAGGGTTTTACTTGTGTCGTAGTCATTAGGGATTATTATTTCACTAACTCCAATAACGGGTAATGTGTCCGTTAGTACTTCCCATGTTTGTCCCCCATTTGTTGTTTTCCATAAACCTCCTGAGGGTGCACCTACAAAAAAGATATCAGGATTAGTGGGGTGAAAGCCCACACAGTTAATTCTACCCACCCCAGCATATCCCCCTTCGGAACTACTTG
The DNA here is from genome assembly GCA_028684405.1 of Bacteroidales bacterium. Classification (GTDB taxonomy): domain Bacteria; phylum Bacteroidota; class Bacteroidia; order Bacteroidales; family WCHB1-69; genus JAQUGA01. The sequence goes on from JAQUGA010000196.1 coordinate 3,760, forward strand.
GCCCCATTTGAATCCAATTAGATTCATCATTACCTGATTTTATGTTTTTAAAGAAACTTTGGTGCTTTTCAAATGTATTTACAGAAGGAAAATTACCCGTTTCTCTGTCAATTCTGGTTTCCCAATACCACTCCCAACGTTTAAACTGCTTCCAACCAACCGCTTTACGTTTCTCTCCGTTCACGTAATAGTATCCTCCCTTTAGGTCATAGTCCTTCCAGTAATCACTAAACTCTTTCTGGATTTCGTAGAAATTAGATGCAGTCTTTGAATCAGCTGGTGAGTAAAAACTCTTTACCCAACTCTGCGAATAAATTAAAGTAGGGAATATACTTACAGCGAGTATAAAAAATAATTTTTTCATGCCAATTATTTATCTGATTTTTAAATTATTGAAATTCAAGTATTTACAATGTAAAATTCTCAAAAAACTCCTTAACATCCTTTTTATCAAAACTATAAACAATCTTAATTCTGTACTCTCCACTAGAGGATGAAGCATATTTGGTTTCGGGTACGGGTAATCCTCCTTTCTTTTCACACCAACTCTCCTGCTTATCCCACATTAATGAATACAATTGCCCTTTTGGTATCTCCACATACTCAAATGGTCTGGGACAAGATGCTCCACAAGGGCAAGGGAGTATCCTTAGTTTTTCCCAATCACCCTTATTGTTCTTTTCAATATGAATAAGAGAATAATTATGGAAATACAATGTGTCATCCGAATTATTTATCACATTAAATTGCAGGGAGTTACCCTCATTTAATGAGATTACTTCTACTGTAATCCTTGTTGAATTTTCACTCAAATGGTTACTGCTAGTTATGCCTGATTTAGATACACAACCAGTAATTGCCAACAAGGCTATAAAACTTAATTTCCTTAGCATATTCTAATATTTGGCCGTAAATATATATTTTATAAGCAACTTTTAGGCTGACAAAATCCAATAATTAAACAAAAAAATGCTTTCTGTAACATATGTTACATCCCACAACATAACCATTTTCTATGTTTGCAGTGTAAAACAAAATTCAACTTCGAATAAATTACTCTACAATATGAAAAGGGATATCATTACAATCGACCGCGACCTTTGCAACGGGTGT
>JAQUGA010000197.1 GCA_028684405.1 Bacteroidales bacterium
TCAACGAATTGCAATCCATCCTAGACAATAAAGATTTTGCTGTAAACGCTTTGCGAGAAAAAGTTTTGGCAGCCCTCACTGGATACCAAAATAATGGACTTAATGTGTACCAAAAAAACGGAAAAGTATACGTCTCAATGGATGAAAAATTATTGTTTAAAACGGGAAGCTACCAAGTTGATCCAAGAGGAGAAGCCGCCTTAACAGAGCTTGCATTCATTTTAGAAAGCGATCCAGACATTTCCATCATGATTGAAGGACATACAGATGATGTTCCATACAGAGCCGCCCAAGGTCAAATCAACGACAATTGGGACTTGAGTGTATTAAGAGCGACTTCCGTCGTTAAAATCCTGCTTAAACATGGAAAAATCAGTCCAAAACGACTCACAGCAGCCGGCCGTGGCGAACACAACCCGATCGACACTGGAAAAACAGCAGAAGCCAGAGCAAAAAACAGACGTACTGATATTATTTTGACTCCAAAAATGGACGAACTTTTCAAAATTCTTGAATCGAATTAATTTAGAGAAACTAAGTCATAAAAAAGCCTAAATGATAAATTGATTTATCGTTTAGGCTTTTTTCATAAACTAGTTTTGATTAATGTTTTAAAAGATAAGATTTCAACTGTCCAATGACTCGCTGTATAGAAAAAGCTCAATAATCAAAATAGAAACAGAACAAAGCTAAAACAATCTATAAATAGTAGGGAACAAAAAAAGCCGTAACTGATTACTCAATTACGGCTTTTCAAACCTGTGTGTTCCAGCTGGGATTCGAACCCAGGACCCCATCCTTAAAAGGGATGTGCTCTACCGGCTGAGCTACTGAAACATCGTTTGGTGAGTGCAAAAGTAAACCATTAATTTTAATCTGCAACCTTTTGGACAATTATTTTTTTGTTAATTCTCCTATAACGCTGATTTCTAAAAAAATAAAATTACTTTTTATGAAATCGCGGATGGTATCTTGACATGGTTTCTGACAAAAAAACACGATCTAAGTGAGTGTAAATTTCAGTTGTGGTGATGGATTCATGACCCAACATCTCCTGAATGGCCCTTAAATCGGCACCACCTTCGATTAAATGAGTTGCAAAAGAGTGGCGAAACGTGTGCGGACTAATGTTTTTCTTTATTCCAGCCAGTTTTGCCAAATCTTTGGTGATGTTAAAAATCATAACTCTGGAAAGCGGCTTTGCACGGCGATTTAAAAACAGTATGTCTGCATTATTTTTGGCGATTTCTTGGTGATTTCTGACATTATCCATGTATATACGAATGTTTTTGATGGCCGTACTGCCAATGGGCACCAATCTTTCCTTATCCCCTTTCCCGACCACCTTGACAAAACCTTCTTTAAAAAAAATGCAGGATATTTTTAAAGAGCAGAGTTCACTCACGCGCAAACCGCAACTGTATAGTGTTTCGATGATGGCTTTGTTTCGCGTTCCCTCTGGCGTACTTAAATCAATCATTGCTACCATTCGGTCAATTTCATCTATCGAAAGCACCTCTGGTAGTTTTTGACTCAATTTGGGCGTTTCCAAAAAAGTCACCGGACTGGTTTCTATTAATTTTTCAATCAGCAGAAATTTATAGAAAGCTTTTATCCCCGAAATAATCCGAGCTTGACTTCTGGGAGAAATTCCTTGTTTGGTAATCCACGATAAAAAGCTTTGAACTTCAGACATTTTGACTTTTTGCGGACTTTTTTCAATATTATTTAAGGACAAATACTGAAAGAGTTTTTCAACATCGCTTAAATATGCATCAATAGTATTGGGTGAAAGTGATTTTTCAAGCAATAGATATGACTTAAAGCCAGCAAGGTAGGAATTCCAATTCATTGAAGTACAATATATTGAATTATAATTATGCAAAAATAGCAAAAAAAAGAAGATTTATTTCTAAAAACACTTGCAAAGTAAAAAAAATGTTGTAGATTTGCATTCTCATTCAATGAGACGTTCTAAAAAAGGTTCGGTAGTTCAGTTGGTTAGAATACGTGCCTGTCACGCACGGGGTCGCGGGTTCGAGTCCCGTCCGGACCGCAAAAAGGCTTCACTTTGTGAGGCTTTTTTTATTTTACAGAAGTGGACAGCTTGATTTGATTCAATATTTATATCCTACAATCTTTGAATTGCTAATTCAGCATCTCATCTAAAACTTCTAAAAATCGAGCAAGAGTATCAAAAAAACCCATCCGACCGCAGGAGGTTAAGGAAAATAGGAGAAAGCAGAAATGAGAAAGTCCTAACGGCTGAAAACGCAATCTGTTTTTAGTTCCAATTTTTAATTCTTCATTATTTTGTGCGTAGCAATCTCCGTTCTCACTCTCACACTCTTGCTGTTCACGTCATCCGTGTTCATTGTGGGCTTACCACTCAGGCATCAGCACTTAATCACCCGTCAACTCCTCCACTCGACCACTAATAAAAAAATCGTCCCCGAAGAGACGATTTTTATATTAGTACAAATTGCACTCTGCAAGAAACTCAGTCCAAATTTTTAAAAACCTATAATAAGTCCTGCCATATAATTTCTGCCTGCTTGTGGAAAATAACCATCTTCAAATTTATGAACACCACCTTCGTAATAGCGATAAATCCATGCATTGGTTTCATATTTAGAATCCAAAATATTATTTGCCGTTACCATAAACTTCAACTCTTTAAGGAATTTGGTTTTCAAATCATAGGAAACACGAATATTATTCACCAAATAGGGATTCAAAACCCTTTCGTTGCTTGAGGTATTATCAATGTATTGTTTGCCAACATATTTTGTTTGCAACTCTAGGAACAAGTTATTAATGGGCTGATATCTAATGATATTTGCGCCCACAATTTCTGGCGAGAAGGACAAATCTGTCTCTCCAAGCTCTTTGCTAAGCTGTCCCCAAGTATCCCAATCGTCAACAAATTCAATGAAATTTTGGATTTTGTTTCGACTTAAATTTAGATTTAAAACCCAATCTAGTTTCTTGGTTATTTTCAAAGAAGAGCTAAGTTCAATACCGGCACGATAACTTTTGTCAACATTGGTCATAATAGCATACCCCGTTTCGTTAATTTCGCCAGTAAGAACCAATTGATCTTTGTAATCCATATAATATAGATTCGTTTGCAACATAAATTTATTCAAACGTAGTTCGTGACCAAGTTCGTAATCAATAAGAGATTCAAAACGAGGTTTTTTATCAACTGGAGCATCCACAATATTCGCACGAGTTGGCTCACGATGGGCAACGGCAACCGAAGCATAAACTTTTTGACTTTTCGTGATAGAATAACCTATTCCGCCTTTAGGATTAAAGAATCCCCATTTTAGGCTTTGCGTAATATCGCGTAATTTGTCATCAAATCCTGTAATCTGATAATCAATATTACGATATTGCAAATCAGCCCAAAGCAATAGCTTTTCGGTTATAGAATAGTGAACTTTCAAAAAGCTACTCATTTCTGTTTTCACACCATCTCCTTCGTAAAAGCGAATTTTATGATCCAAATTTCCTGCATACTGCATCCATAGAACATCTCCATAATGGTCATTTTCAAAATGATTTGCCGAAATACCCCAAACCAAAGTAATGGGTAAATTTTTAGGATTATAATTTAAAGAAGCATTCAATCCATAAAAATGATTATCCAAATATTTTCGACGAATCAAATCGGTTTTCTTAAAAGTTTCACCACCAATAATCTGATCTTCGAGACCATATTTGGAAAATTTTTCAGCCACTTTATACTGTTCATAATATCCAAAACCTCTATTGTAGAAGGCGGTTCCATTAATATTCAGGTCTGAATTTATGTCGTGTGACAAAAGAAGATGGAAGTGGTTTTGTTTGTAATTATCGTATTCATTTTCATAAAACTTTTGGTTTCCTTCTTTATCGGTATACATTCCAATTCCGTTCCATGTTCTATTGGTATCCAGAATCTGCGATGGAACGCCGTCCCAAGCTTGATATGTTTGTTGAGAACCAAGAATCATAAGAGCTTTTAGCATGGTTTTTTTACCATAATATGCACCCGACAAATATGTAGAATTCAAATCGGCTGTGGCTCTATCGATATATCCATCCGAAGTAATTCGGGATACTCTTCCGTCCAAAGAAAATTTACCACCAATTAATCCCGTTCCAAAGTTCAAATTATGTTTCAGAGTATTAAAGGAACCATAAAACTCGCTGATTTGCGCATAGGGTAGAGCATTCAGTTTTTGTGTTTGAAAATTAAGGCTTCCTCCAAAAGCTCCAGAACCATTCGTAGAAGTACCAACACCGCGTTGAATTTGCAAATTATCAACCGAAGACGCAAAATCCGGAACATTCACAAACCATGCTCCTTGCGATTCTGGATTATTCAAAGGTACGTTGTTGATCGTCACATTAATGCGAGATTCATCCGTACCACGAATACGATAACTCACATTTCCAACACCCGTTCCAGCATCGGAAGTAGTAATTACTGATGGCGAAAACTCGATCAGTGCAGTCACATTTCGAGCGTCATTCAACTGCTGAATTTCCACTTTGTTCAAATTGGTTTTGGGCGTTGGAGTGTTTTCGTCAGCCCGAGTTGACCGCACTACAATCTCTTCACTCATAACGGCAGCTTTCTGGAGAAAGAATTCATACTCTGATTTGGCAGACAAATCAAGTTCCACTTCCAAAGCTTGATAACCAATGAAAGTGATTTTTACATTAATTTTCGAACTTTTCAGACCGGTCATCGAAAATTCACCATTCCGATTGGTTGTTACAACTTTAAAGGATTCTTCAACAACGATATGAGTTCCGGGCAGGGACTCTTTTGTTTCGTTATCAAAAACTTTTCCACGAAAACTGAAT
>JAQUGA010000001.1 GCA_028684405.1 Bacteroidales bacterium
TGTTGTTCGTTTTGCATCCAAGACAATAATAATTTGCTCCTTTTCAATAGTAACAAGTTTTAAAGCTCTTGTTTGTTTCACCACAAGCAAATTTAATTAATATGTTTGAAAGTTCAAAATCTGTTTTTCCTTGACTTATCTTAATTCAACATAAATCTTTTTTCCAGATTTTTCTTGAATGACCAAATGGTCTCGGCCATCCTTTTCCTTAAAACTCACAAAATCACCTACCTTATAGTTTGGGAATACGTTTTCAATCTTTTTGGAAGCATCTTCCTCGCCCAAAACATCAATAACACGATATTCAGCTTTTGCTCTATTTGAGGGATCGGGATTTGTTAAAAGTAAAATTGCCCAACGTTTATCTGAAGTCATTTCAAAAATTTGTAAAACAGATTTGTTATCAACGAAAATAGCATTTGCCTTTTTCTTATCTGTATCAACCAATAAGGTATTTGCCTCTTCATTCAAATACACATTTTTAGCACGACCGCAAGGTGAGCAGCTCTTTGAAGAAACAAAACAGTCATTGAAAAAGATTTCAGAAATACATACATCTTCGCTTGAAGTGCCTGGGAAAACACTGAGAATCTCAAGTTTTAAAATAACAAGCGTATCATATATTGGAAATTTATCCAGGGTTTTATATATGGACAAATTACGTATGTGTTGTGGCAAAAACTCTGCAACTAAATTTTGCAAATCAATTTGCTGAACTCCATACGTATCGGTCAATGAAAAGGTCTGTTTGTCAGATGAATTTAGAATTTTGCCAAACACGCCCCATTCCGAAGTATAGCCATCAGGAACAACTCCAGTATTTAAAGAGATTCGGATCTTTTCAGGACGTGCGTTTTTTAAAAACAAGGATTGACTTTTTCCATATCCAGAGAAAATATTAAGTGCAAAATTGCTGGTAATATTTCGAGGTATGAGAATGTAAATAGAAGGATATGTTTTATCCTTTGGCATTCTGCTTACCCAACATGTACTGAGGTTTGCATCAAATAATTGTGCTGGAGGATATCGTAGATCAGGAATGTTTTTGGAATAAAATGCTCCATAATGCATGGTGTCAACCAACGCAATATCAACCCATTGGTCTAGCTTTTGTGCCTTTATTCCAGAACAAAGAACAAAGAATAAAAATATTGCACTAAACAAGCGCATGTATTTGATTTTGGGATTCGTCAAAGTATATTTCATAAACTGATTTTTTAAAACATTTGTTTATTAATTTGAACTATTTGCATTCTCAAAACTCACATTACTTATTCTAAATTACAGAATATAATACAATAAACACGCAGTTTTTGTAATCGACAAACCGCCATCAATGGTAAAAAGCACCTTGTTTGATGAATAAGCACCATCTCCTTCCCGAATTTTATTTCCATCTATGGTGTACAAGACTTTATTTGAAGAATAGGTTCCATCGCCTTGTCGTATTTTATTTCCATCAATGGTAAGCACCACTTTGTTGGAAGAATAGGTGCCGTCTCCTTGACGAATTTTGCTTCCATCAATAGTAAGAAGAACTTTATTTGAAGAATAAGTCCCATCGCCTTCTCTAAATTTTGCTCCATCAAAAGTATAAAGCACTTTGTTGGATGAATAGGTTCCATCGCCTTGTCTAACCTTAACTCCATCAACTGTATAAAGCACCTTATTGGAGGAATAAGTACCATCTCCTTGGTGTATTTTCGTTTGAGCATTTGCAAAAATGCCCGAAAGAAATAATGCTGTTATTAAAATCATTTTATTCATTGCGAATATTTATTTTGTGCTTAAAATTTTCAATTTTATATTTTTCAAATGTTCCCTTTGGTTAGCAGTTATTACGTTCAGTAAAATTTCTAGATCTTGATGATCCGTAATTGGTTCAAACTCAAAATTAAACAAACCTGTTTGCCATTCATTAAGTTTTGTTTGATGGAAATGTATCAAATATCTTTCGTGCCAATAGTAATTGTGGCTTTCATTAAGTTTGTTAATGCTTAGGCTAACTTTCGTTTGATTTGTTTCTTGATATTCATTATCAATGAAAACTTGAATTATACTTGCTTTGTCAAAATCTGGAATATCAGTACTACTAATTTTAAGCACTTGAGTAACCGAATTTTCAGGACAAGAAATATCCCCAATTGTAATTTCTTTTACCGTATAATATTGATTTTTATCAAAATTGTTTTTAAAAAGAAGGCCTTTATATTGATTATCCGTCTTTAAAAACACTTTCCAATATTTCTCTTTGTCCATGTCAATCCAATGAAGAATATATTCTTTGAATTGATATGTTTGAATGATGTTTAAGGGAATAGTAAAAAGCGATAATCCCATTATTAACAATTTGGACACTTTTCCCAATTTATCTAACATCAGGGCAAAGGGAATTAGAAAAATCACGTAGAAATCAATATAGGCTCTTAATCCGTAGCTACAACCATAAAACCATGACCACCAAGAAGATAGAAAATAAGTCAGTAAAATAAAAAATCCAGCCCAAGTAAAAAATAGATAATATTGTTTTTTGTAGGCAAACCAAATTAGACTTAAACTTGCGATAAATAGAACGGGGGTGTATACAAAAAGCCCTTTTTTGTAACTAAATAAAATACTAAAGAAATGAGGATCTAAAAAATTAAAACTTTCCCCTTGATATGAATACACGAGAAAATCTCCCGTTTGCAAATACCAAAAAACAAATTGAATGGAAATTATTGCAAAAAACAACAGAATACTTAATAAAAGATCTCGTGTGTTTTTAAAAAGAGTAGCGAAAGATATCTTTAAGTTTTCGACAGATGCGGCTAAAAATGGAATAAAAAAAACAATTAAAATATTTGGCTGACGCAAGATAAATATAAGTCCCAAAAAAACAGAAGCCCAAACAAAATGGTTCATTTTCTGGTGCTTTATAAATGATTTGATGAAATACAAAAAAGCTGTAATCGCAAAGAGCGAGTATATGTGGCTAAATCCGGCATCGAAATTTACGTAGTTCGTTAGGGAAGTTGCTAATACTAATATCAGCTGACTGAAAAATATTATATGTTTTTTAATATCGTATAAAACAAGTAGTTTTTTCAAAAATAAAATACTTAAAAACAAATAGAAAATTGCAATATAAAAAAATGATTTTTGAAAAGCACTTTGATAACCATCATTAAAGTTTCCTTCAAGCTTTGACGTCAAACACGTGTATGTAAAAAAGGGAAGTTGCAGAAAAGCGGTTCCTCCAGAATACTTGTTTACTTTATAGCCTTTATAATCGACATATACTCCATTTATGGAATTTATTCGATGGTATAAGTTTGGGTTTTGATGAACAGAATCATTTTTTCGGACAAAATCATGATGAATAAAAATGGATGGTAAATATTCATAATATCCAACTTCATCAGCCCCAATTCGTTTATCTGCCTTTCCAATATAGTTATTAATGAGGAAAATCAAACAGAAAATTATCACGAACTCATTTATAAAATATTTCAGCGTAGATACTAAGATTTTCATAATGATTAATTCTAAGATGTGAAACAATCTGTTACTTAGTGTTCGCAAGAACTGAGTTTAAGAGCTCAGAACAGCTAAAACACTAATTTTTTTTTAATTTTGCAAGCACTATTTAAAAGAAAACACATTCTTTTTGTAAATATTAAGCAATGTGCAAATTTAGTAAAAAATCTGTTTGTTCCAACTCAAAACCCAACTCTCAAATTTTAAGCAAGATTTATTACCAATATTACTTATCAGGGACTTGTCAAGTTTGTTAATCTATATATTTCAATACAGATTTCTTCATATCAAATGCTAATTCAATATAGGTATTATTATTAAATTCGAATTCTCCAAGAATTTCCCAGCCGAGTTTTTTAGTGTGCGCTTTTTCTGAAATCGCATTTATTTTATTGATAAATGTAATTGAGATTGGGTATTTTTTTAAAAACTCAAGTCTCATTTCTTCAAAAATTAAGTTTAAAACTCCTTTTCCTCTATATTCTTTATCAATACACACGGGCCCGTATTGAAAACTATTTTCTGTGGTGATTTTGCTTCCATTAAATGACATTTTTGGGAAACGAGAAATCATATGTTTAAAAAGGTCCCATTGCTCAAAATATTCCCAGCTTCCTGCAAAAGCATAGGCGATAATTACATCATTCTCGTTTACAGCTAAAATCAGTCCATTTTGTAGAATTATTTCCTCAATTTGGCTTACCGTAAATGGAGTTGTTACAAATCCTTCTTTTCTCTCTATTTCGCTTAAATTGCGAAACAAATATCTTTCTTGAAGGGCTAAAACGTCATCAATATCATTTCTGTTTCCTATTCTGGTTTTTATCATTTTGCGTCTGTTTTTTTTTGATTTATAGAGTTTTGCACTATGTTTCAAGTCATTTAAAAGCAAAAAGTTATAAGTTTAACATCAGATCGGTTTTCAAGAAAAGTTTGTGTTGAATTATACACATCACCAAGTATTAGTTGTCAACAAAAATAGGTTTTTATTCAAACTTTTGCAAAAAAAATACCGAAAAATTTTTATTAATCTATTCGGTATTTAATAAAAGAAAACGCCTCATTAAGACTACTTCTTTTTCAGTCTATATATTTCAGAATAAGTAAAAGAAAGATCGTCAGATGTGAAATTATCTGTGATGGAGAGTGTCAAATCATTTTTCCTCCAATCCATATCAAATACACGTCCTTCGTTCCCATAAATCAATGTTAGCTTATCTTTTGTGTTTGAATACGTAAAAACCTCTGTTTCAACGTCTCCATCAACTGTAATTACAACAATTCCACTACCATCTTTTCTAAATGTAAAAGTGCCATAGTTATATATGGTTTCATTAAAATTATCCGACACATTTGTGCTCGTCTGTTTTACAAATAAGCTCTCAATATTCCATACGCCTCCGTTTTTCCAAAGGTTTCTTTCTATTGTAGTTTCTTTTTTGCAACTTGTCAATAATGCAATTCCTGTAAATAGAAATCCAATCAGTACTGTTTTAATTAATCTCATGTTTTCTTCAATTATTATTGTGACAAAATCCTACTCATCTGGCTTTTCGGTATCGCCTCGTTCTTTTTAAGTGGTTTCTGAACTCCACTTATTGTTTTTTTATTGAATTTTATCACCTGCAGTGGGTCCAGCGATCGAATTATAAACTGAATGTACCGTGATAATTACGGCACCTTTGGCGGGATATTTTTCATTTACAGCTTTCATCCATTTATAGGCTTCTTCAAATTCTTTTCCTTCAGAAACATAAACAGCAGTTCCTTTTATTTGATATGATTCTTTTTCGCGACGGACAAGTATTGCAACTTCGGGATTTTCCTTTAGATTGGAAAGTGTTTTGTTGAAATAATTATCGATGACCACAATTTTACCATCTTCCCGAATGTATTTTGCGCCAATGGTACAAATATTAGGAATGCCGTCGCAGGACGCTGTTGCAAATTGATGAAGTTGTTCTTGTTCAAAAATTTCGGCTATTTCTTTTTTTAATATCATTTTTATTTCTCCTTTTGTTTAGTCATTAAGTTTTATCAAAGTTAATCAATCTATGCAAAAGTAGATAGTTTTTCAAATAGAGCATCACCATTCTTTTGCAAAAAAAAGACTAAGCCTTTTACAATTCGGATCCGACCACTTTTCACTTAATTAGTGGTTTTCCTTCAATCACCCATATCTCATTTTCATTGCTCACAGTTCCTGTAATAGCTGGGAAATAGGAGGTTTTACAAATTTCCTTAGAGTTTTGGAAAGAGATTGAGTAAACTTCTCCTATTTTCAGCTCTTCATATTTTACTGAAGCCGTAATTTCAAATGTAATTGTATCATCAAAAACAGTTGTTTCATCCTCGGTACCCTTCAAAATTCTGGCTTTATATTTAAAACCCCATCCAATGGGAGCAACATCCATGATTTTGACTTCCAGTTTTATGGACTCCTGTTTTAAATTGTCGACACTATTTTGTGCATTGCAAGATGAAAAGAAAAAGAGGAAAGACATTGTTGCAAGGAACAGGATTTGATTTGCTATATGTGTTGTTTTCATTTTTATTGGTGTATTTACAATTTGGTGCTTAATAAGATTTCTTAGTTAGACCACTTTCCTAGTTTTCAAATATACATTTTTTTAGCAATTTGCCTTTTAGTTACATATTAAAAAAAGTTTATCATTTATAATCAGAGACTCTTTCTGCAACTAATTTCGAACCAATTACGGCCATTGGCAATCCAGCTCCAGGAACTGTGGATGCGCCAACATAAAAAGTGTTTTTAAATTTTTCGTCGTAGTTTTTGGGTCTCAAAGCTCCAATTTGCAACATGCTGTGCGACAATCCCAAACCTGCTCCTTTGTATAGATTAAACTGGTTTTGCCAATCTTCTGGCGTGTATTCCATTTGAAAAATAATATCTTTCGAAATGTCCTGCTTGATTCTTTTTGAGAAATCAGCAAGAATACTATTTACAATGTCCTTTTTATCCGACCAATCGGTTTTATAAAGCAAACTGGGAACTGGACACACAAAGAACAAAGCTTCACAGCCTTCTGGTGCACATTCGCTATTGTGTTTTGATAAAACGTTTACGTAGTAATATGGTTTTTCCAATGTTCCCGGATTTTTTAAAACATCTTTTGCATATTCTTCGTAGTTGTTTCCCAAAAAGTAATTATGATGTTCAACTTGAGGCAACTTTTTATTGACTCCAACATAGAAAGTCAAATAACCCATGGTCCATGTCATCTTGCTTAAGCGTTTTTCAGAGAATTTTTTGCGATTAAAAACAGTTCCTCTAAACAATGCAGCATCAGCATTTATTACATAAATATCGGCCTCCCATGATTTTCCATTTTGGTCAATCAATGATGTTACTTTGCCATCGGCACTTGTAAAATCAGCGATTTCGGTATTGTATTCAAATGAAACATTCAGTTTTTCAAGTTCTTTCACCAAACTGGTCACAATCGTATACATTCCGCCTTTTACGTTGTAATATCCGTTATTTGTAAACTCAATGTGAGATAATAAGGTATATACAGCATTGGTGTCAAAGGGCGTTCTTCCTAAGAAAAATGCGATTAGTGATACAATTTGTCGCACCTCTTTCGATTCAAAAAAAGAGCTGCTTTGTCTCCAAAATGTTTTTAATAAAACAGGAAGATGTTTGGGATTTACTTGCATTAACGATTTAATGTAGTGGGGGATGCTGTCAAAATTTTGTTTAATAACCACATCAACTGTATCTTTATATAGCTCTTCACATTTTTTTAAATAGGCTGTAAATTTCCTTTTAAAATCGGGTTCAACTTCGCTAAATTGCTCACTAAGCTTGTCAATATCTTTATAAAGCGAATATTTTTTATCACTTCCTCTAAAATTTACGGTATAAAGTGGATCTAATTCTACAAAATCGAAAGGCATTTTAATTCCGCAATCTTCAACCAGTTCTTCAAACTCATAGGGCATACTAAAAAAGCTGGGTCCTACATCAAAAGTGAAACCATCCTTTTTAAGCTGGTTTAAACGGCCACCTGCTTGCGGTGCTTTCTCTACAAACTTTACTTGATATCCTTTTGTTGCCAATCTTAGGCCTGTTGAGAGTCCTCCCAAACCAGTTCCTACAATTAATACTGTTTTTTTCATAAATCTATATTTTTTTTCAATTTTGTAAATGCGTTTATTTGTTAAAATTCTATTTTACAGTCTAATATCTGATTTTCAATGCATTATTTTTATGCCTAAAAACAAAAACTACAAAAAAACATCTCTTCCCTTCCATTTATATTGTTTGTTTTTTTTAGTTAAAACAGCTTTAATAAGAAGTTGTCCCAAAAACAAAAGCTGTAAGGGGAAAAACAACAGATTCAATTCAACATTTTGTTTGCTTGTTATTGAATAGATAACTTGTATTAAAATAACGAGTGCAAAATAAATTGGCAAAAGGGTGGCTTTTGCTAAAAGGATTGGGATAAATCCGAGTGTGGCAAATATCCAAAATAGAAAAGCCAAAACAGCTTGGTTTCCAAAAAACATAAAAACATTTTTGGTAAATCCATTTTTGGCTTCGTTGTAGCTTGAATACATTCTGCATTTTATTCTCTTTTCACCCGTAATGCAGGCTATTTTTATTTTTTCTTTTTTAAAAAATCGAGAAATAGCAATGTCTTCCACGGCGGATGATTTAAATGTTTGGTGCGGCTGTTTTTTTTGGTACGTATGGGCATTAAAAAGCATAAACTGCCCATTTGCGGCTGCGTGAGAAGCAAAGGGCGAGATTCGAACAAAAATCAGTGGCAAAAGGGTCAAAAGAATGTAATTCATAATCGGGACCGAAACTTTTTCGCCCCATGTTTTTTGAATTTGTGTAGGGAAAACAGAAAGTAAGCCCAAGTTGTGTATGTTTAAATGTGAAATAGCTTCTTCAATAATATTGCCTTTTAGCCTTACATCGGCATCTATAAACAGAAAATAATTTCCTTTTGCCTCCTGGGCCAGTTGATAACAAGCATGGTTTTTCCCCAACCATCCATCAGGCAATCCTTTTGATTGCATCAATTTTATTCGAGGGTCGACCTCTGCAAATTCTTGTACAATTTGAGCAGTATTATCCGTTGATTGGTCATCATAAACAATAATTTCGAGATTTTCATTTTTCATTTTTTGCAAATCTCCCAACAATAAGTGAATATTCTGCTCTTCGTTTCGTGCTGGAATTAAAACTGAAATTTTTTCATTTGAAGCGAGATTGTTTTTTTTTATTTTCTGACGAAAAAAGAAGTTCAGCAGTACATTAAAAAATTGAAATGCGACAAAGCCAATGGATATATATGCCAGATATTTCATCACGAAGTTTTTGTTTTTTGAATATCTAATATATTGTTATAGAATTTGTTGTATTCTTTTTCAATGGATTTGTCTTTTAAATTTTGCGAAGAATCCGTTTGCATATAAATATACAGACTTGGTTTTGAGTTGGAAAAATAATCAATCAAATTTGCCACAAAAATAACTTGCACTTCATCATGGCAATGCTCAATAATTCGTTGAATTCCTTTCTCAAAATGCATAACATTGTTGTACAGCGAGTTAATTTCGCCTTGGGGGAACATAAATACCATATTTTTTGAATCGTTCAATAGTTCTGTTGTGTAGTTTATACTTTCGACCACACTTCGGGAATGTTTTTTTACGGAAAACGCTCCGGTATATTGAAAATACCAATGTTTTTTCAATTGTTCTTCCAACATCATAAAGTGAAATTTTCGATGAAGTATTTTCAAATTCAGATGCATTAACCAAAAACCGTCCCACCAGCCAATGTGATTTGCTATTACAAGCACGGGCTTTCCAGTATCGTTATATTCTCCTTGAATGTCTATAGATTTGAACTTACGCTTTAGCAAATATTGCGTCAGCCTTTTAAAAAGTGGATAAATAACAATATGATGCTTCGATTTTATCATGCTTGTATTTTAAAGAAAAGCATCAAAAAAAACAAAAATACAAATTGGCTTAGCAACAATATTTTCGACATTGGGTTTTCGGTATTTATTCTGAATACCTTTAAGAATCCCGCAAAAACCAGTGCTATTAAATACCATGCGATATAATTGGAAATGGGAACGGATGAACTTTGCCAATCCCACATATCCATTTTTGGGGCTACTTGTTCGAGAACAAAATCATAAATCAGCATCAAGAAAGGGGCAAATATGACCGTTAAAATAGAATTCAGTTTGTAACTACTCAAAATAGAAACGCTAGTATAGGCTAAGAAAAGCCAATTTATTCCAATTAATAAGGGCGTTTCATATATTTTCAAACCGAGTCCGCTTCCGTATTTATAGTTGCCAAAAATTAATCCAGTATTGACGCCAATAAGCTCCACAAGAAATCCTAAAAGGTAGATAAGTAAAAAAACAAAAATTGTTTTTTTTGTATATTTTTCATGATAAAGTGCCAATAAATATGTACTTAAAATAAGAGCAAAAGGGGTGATGGCGATGAAAAAATCTTTTGTAAACGGAATGAGAAAGCCTAAGGTTCCAACAATGTAAAAAATAATAATAAATTTTTTTACTTCAAATACCGATATTTTATTTTTGGGGTATAAATTCATCTTCTTTTTAATGTTTTACAGACATATTACTGATTATGTTCAATCCATAATAATTCAGAAACATTGAACCCCAGGCTTTTAGCCAATTCAACATATTTAGTTTTTATATTTTCGGGAATTGTTTTTTCGCGCGATAAAATCCATAAATAATCAAAATTCTTGCCCGAAACCAAAGCGTATTTATATCCAGCATCCAGAGCGATCACATTATAACCCGTGTAAAAAGGACCGAAAAAAGAGACTTTAAGCATTGCGATGGTGTCTTCGCCAGCAAATTTGGCTTTGCCAATGGCTTCTTTCCATGTTTTTTTCTCATAATCATAACCGCGGTTTAGCACCTTCACTTTTCCATCGCTGCGCAATGTATATTCGGCAGTTGTATTGTTTAAACCTTTTTCAAATCTAAAATCGAAGCGGGCAATTTCGTACCATTTTCCTAAATATCGATCTAAATCAAATGGCGATACTGCTTTAACCCCTTTGGGGATGGTAGAACAAGACGAAAACAATGATATCATGGTGAGAAGGATTAAGTAAATAAAAATATTTTTTTTCATGATGGTTGGATTTAAATTTTTTTCATAATTAAATTAGATTTGTTTTGTAAAGAATCATCACCTTTATCAAAATCATCTTTTTTTTAAAATTAGAGATTCTTATTCTTTTTGAAATCATTTTTTCGGGCGAAGTACGTTTTATTTTTTCAAACAAAGTTTTATAATAATAGTAAGCTAAAGCGACTGCTAGTTTTGATCTTCCGGGCAATTGTTTAACACCAATCCAAGCTTCTTTAAAATCTTTTTCTATTGATTCTTCAATCAGTTTTTTGCTCTCTAGGTCAAATGGTTTATCAGATATTTCAGGAAAATAGGTTCTTCCCAAGTCCTGCATATCTTCTTTTAAATCTCGAATGAAATTCACTTTTTGAAAAGCAGAACCCAGTTTTTGAGCCGGAACTTCAAGCGTTTGGTAGAGGGAAGTTTGCCCATCACAGAAAATTTTTAAACACATTAATCCAACCACGTCTGCCGACCCATAAATGTATTTTTCTAACTCCTTAGAATTATGAAACTCCGATTTGGTAAGGTCGGAACTCATGCTGTTCATAAAAGATTGAATATGCTCTCTGCTGATGTTGTATTTTTTTACGGTGTCTGTAAAGGCTACCAATATTACATTTGTACTTATTTGGTTTTCAAGAGCATAATGCATATCTTCATTTAATTTTTGCAATAAAAAAACCTTGTCAAAGTCGTGAAAACTATCAACAATTTCATCCGCTAAACGTACAAAACCGTAAACGGCATAAATAGCACGACGATGTTCTTTTTCTAAAAACGAACTTGCCAGCGAAAAAGAGGTGCTGTACTCCTTTGTAATTAGTTTTGAAACTTTGTAGCTATTATCGATAAAAAATTCAACGCTCATAAATAATATCTATTATTTTTTAATTTGTTCATCAAACAATACAAAACTACTGCTATAAATACAAGTTTTATGAATTATATCACTCTAAAATGTTGGATTTCAATTTTGTTTTATTCTAAAAACGAATTTATGTACTTAATAAAACAATCAGTATGTCTATATTGTTTAATAAAATCCAGATATTTCACTAAATCATTCTGATTATTTAAAAAGATCGCTATTTTTCTTTTTAATAAATCAATTGACCCTTATTTTATAATGATTTCATCCGAGAAAATCATGGATTCATATTTCGACCCGGCATGGTGCCATTCGGGAAGTTTGCCATAATATCGGGCAATAACTTTGATGTATCTGGTTTTAATATTCTTAAAATCAGCAGAATAAACATCTTTTAGATTTCCTTGTTTTTCGGGTGGAATTTTGCCTTTTATGGTAGTGAAAAGCTGATAATCTTTTTTTAATTCATCTTTGACATAAATTTCCACCTGTTTTGGAAAAATCACCCAGTCGTATGTGTTTTGAAAAAAACCCATCGAAAAAGAGTGCAAGGTTTCAATGTTTTCCAAATCAATCTCTATCTCAATGTCTCTTCCTCCAAATCCCTGCCATTTTCCACTTCTCAAATCAAGGCTATCGCCTTCTTTTCCATCCAGTAAAGCATTCATTCCTCCGCCATCATAACTGGGATGATAGGTGCTAAATTTAGAATGCAAATCCAGAAGTTTTCCAATCGCTTTGTGATGCACCAAATTGCATTCAGAAACACCAAATGTCTTGTCGTTGTTAACGGCACACGCTTTTATTGAAACATCTTCATGAACATAAATAGTGTCGGTATATTTTGTGGAAAATCTTCCAACTTTTTCTTGATTAATTGAATAATAAACTGGGAAATCTCCAAACAATGAACGCATCGTAATGGCTCTCCCTTTTTCGGAAAGATGTTCGCTGGGAACAATAACACAATATCCTTCCAGATTATTTAATTCGTCCATTAATCCATCAAATTTTTTCATATTTACATCCAACCAATGTTTTTTGTTTTCGCGATTCCACAAAACAGAATATCTGGTTTTGAGATGTTCTATTTCTAAAATCAGAATTTTAATTTTATTCCTTAACTCCGAATCAGAAATGTCTTTATTTTTATTAATAAAATGATAAAGATCAATCCGCAAGAGGTTTTTATGCAGGCTAAACTGAAGCTGTTGGATGGCAAATTGAACGTAATCAAGCGTCTCTTTGTTTTTTAAAACTTTCTGAGAAAGAGTCTCCATCTTTGAACTTAATGAATCCAAACGATTTAATAATTTGATATTTGCATCTCTGCTTTTATCCGAAATATATTCTAAATGAATGGGAAAAACAGGTTCAAAAAAGCGAGTGTTTGTCATTATATCTCGAACTCCAGCATATTTTAAATTTGAAAATTCTATAATATTATCATTAATATTATCATCCTTTAGTCCAAAAAACAATTCATTGTAGGCTTCATTAAAAGCACTGTACCGACTTTTTCTTTCTGCATTTGAAAGTTCTGTGGAGAGATTTATTGAAGGTGTTTTCCAGCTCACTTCGGCACCCCAAATCAAACCATGCCAATTGTTTTGAAAAAAGTTTAATCCGTCGTCGTCCCAAGTTGTATTGAGGACTCCCGTGGTTTTATGTTTATATCCATCACGAATAAGATTGAAAATATTTATTTCGCTGGTGTGATAATCTGGGAAAATAGTTGACCAACAATTTACGCCGGGTGCCACCCAAAAATTAATTCCAGTATTCGATAAGGGCGTAATGGCATAGTCGAAATTTTCTGCTTCGTGATATCCCCATGATATAACCGTAATATCCTCAGGAAGTTGACTAATAATGTGTGGATATTTGGCAACAATGTCTCCCCACATAAGTATTTTTTTATCATATTTTTTTAATAAAACATTTAACCTATTGACATGATAGAGATATATTCCATCAATGCCCATGGTATCCATCATTTTTTTTGATTTTCCTTCGCCCAATCCAAATGTTTCATCGCAATTAATATTAAAATATTCGCCACTAAAAGCAGGAACGATTTCTTGATAAACTTCATTCAGAAAAGTGTAGGACTCTTCCAATGCAGGCGAAATAATATGCTCGTTTTCAGCCATATGCTTATATTTCGCGAGCGACAAGGTTTTTTCCATATGTCCGAACGATTGATAGCTGGCAATTAAACGGATGTGGTGTTTTTCAGCAAAACTGCTTAATTCAGCAATTTCGTCCTTTGAAATTCCATCTTTGGGGGCAATTTCAGGATGATTTTCAAGTTTATAAACATGTTCGATATAGAGCGTAAAATGATTTAATTTGTACGATGACAACTTTTTGATTTGTTCTTTAAGCTTTTCCATTGTTGGAATGGGGCCTCTGCTAATATCATCTTGCCATGCACGAACAGCGATATTTGGAAAATCGTAAATCAGAAGAGATGGAATGGTATTTTCTTTTCTGTTTGCCGAAATAATTTGTTTAAGCGTTTGCAATCCATAAAAAATTCCAGCATCTGTTTGTGCAAAAACCTGCATAGTTTTGGGTGTAATCTTTAAAAAATAGCCTTCAGCAGCTGATTTAGAATTAAACTCTAAATTGTTTTCTTTTAATAATTTCGCAAACTCTGCTTGGGAAGAGATTTTTATAAATTCGATGTAATTGCTTTTTGCTCTCTTTGTTATTTTCAGATCAATTTTCAAATCTTCTTTTACGCAATCTAAAAGTTGATTTAAATAAAATGGATTCAAATCCTGAACCACAACTTGAGTTTTATGATTTATTTCAAAGCCTGAGTTTTTTATTTCCAAATGCTGAGGTGTGGGGATTAGCTTTAATTGTGCGAAGATATTGGCACAAAAAAATAGGCTTATTGCAAGAAGCAGAATGTTTTTTTTCAAATTAAATTGTTTTATTATGTTTTTCATCTATTGCTATTTTGTCACTTTAATTTCAATACTGGAATTTTTCAATCCTTTTGATTTCACTTTTAATTTGATGGTTCCTTCTTTTGTTCCTCTAATAATGGCAAGACATTTTCCGTTAAAAGCGCTCTGATCGGTGGCAATAAATGGTTCGTGACTGGTTGGATCGCCATTGCAAACGGCAATAATTTCGCCAGGTCCTTCAATCTCAAAATTAATCTTGTTATATGCCCTTGGAACAAATTGATTGTTCTTGTCAAGAATGTCTACGGTTACAAAAACCAAATCTTCTCCATCTGCAGTAATCTCTTTTCGATCGATGGTAAGATTCATTTTAGCAGCATTTAATGATGTTTTCATAACATCTTCTGCCCATACTTTGCCATCTTTCCAAACTTTTACTTTCAACTCACCAGGCTGATAAACAACATCATCCCATTGAAAACGATATTCAAATTGTGCTTTTTTTCTTTTCCCCAGTGATTTTCCATTTAAAAACAGCTCTGCTTCATCTCCAGAAGAGTAGACATGAACAGGAACATTTTTGCCCATTCGTTCGGGCCAATTCCAATGAGGAAGTATGTGTGCCATAGGAAAATCGGGTCTCCATTTTGCTTGATAAATATAGAATCGATCTTTTTTGAAACCGCATAAATCTATGATTCCAAAATAGCTACTTCGCGAAGGTATTTCGTCCGTTCCAAGCCCATTCAAGCGTTTTCTAAGAGCTTTAATTTCAGCAGAATCAGTATAATTTACCAAGTCGGTGATATCTCTAAAATACGGTGTTGGTTCTCCCAAATAATCAAAACCTGTCCATACATATTCTCCCATTATTCGCGGATATTGCTCGTTGTATTTAAATTGCATATCGGGCGACAGTCCCCATCCAGGATATTGCATATCATAAGACGACATGTGAAATATTCCTTTTCCGGGTAAATTATCATCAGCAGGACCATTTACCACTGGAAAAAAATACTCACCTCTGGTGCTCAAACAGGAAGTAGTTTCATTGGCAACAAATGGTACATCAAGTAAAGTAGAATCGCCAAAGAATTTCTCATAAGACCAGTGATTGTAGTTGTATCCAAAAACATCAAGTGCATCCAAAAATCCGTTGTATGCAGAAACAGGCCAATTGCAGCCAGCCGTGACCGGACGAGAATGATCCATCATTCGAATAATATCTGCCAAACGTTTTGCCAAAACAGGATTCGATTGATCTGGGATTTCATTCCCAATGCTCCACATAAAAACAGATGGATGATTTCTATCTCGAAGAACCATCGCCTTTATATCTTCAACATGCCAAGCATCGAAATGAATGTTGTAATCATTTTCTTTTTTTGCAGTTTGCCAAGTGTCAAAAGCTTCTACTTGCACCAGAAAGCCCATTTTGTCGCATAAATCTAGCAATTCGGGTGCCGGTGGATTGTGGCTTGTTCTGATGGAATTGCACCCTATCTCTTTTAAGATTTCCAGTTGACGTTCAGCGGCTCTGGTGTTAAATTTAGCACCCAAAGGGCCCAAATCATGATGGTTGCAAACGCCTTTTATTTCTATTTTTTTGCCATTTAACAGAAATCCTTCCTTGGCAGTAAATTCAATTGTTCTAAATCCAAAAGTAGTTATTTCTTTGTGTATAATTTTATCTCCTTCATAAACAGAGGTTTGAGCTGTATACAAGTTTGGATTTTCGATACTCCACAACGAAGGATTTTCAACCATAATTTCAAGAGCGATTGTTTTTTTAGATTGAGCAGGGAGGCTACTGGCCATTTTTTTTGACTTTGCAACTTCTTTATTTTCAGAATTGTAGATAATCGTTTGTAGGTAAATGTTGGAAACTTGAGAGCGATTGTTTTTTAGATTTACTTGCAAATTAACGTGAGCCTCTTTTTTTGTCACTTTTGGGGTTGTTAGATAAATACCCCAATGATCGATGTGAACTGCATTTGTTTTGGTGAGCCATACATTTCTGTATAAACCCGCTCCGGGATACCAGCGAGAATCGTACTTTTCGGTATCAAGTCTGACAGCAATAACATTTTCCTTTCCGAATTGAATATAGGGTGTAAGATTGAATCTAAAGGAAGTATAACCATAAGGCCATTCTCCAACAAATTTGCCATTGAGCCACACTTTAGCATTTGCCATTGCCCCATCAAAATCAATAAATATTTGTTTTCCTTTGTCGTTTTCCGATACTATAAAATGTTTCCGATACCATCCAATTCCTCTCCATGGAAGCAAGCCAGTTTCGTTTACCAAATCGTCGCGAAATGGTCCTTCAATGCCCCAATCGTGAGGTAAATTTAAATTTCGCCAAGCAGCATCATTGTATGCTTTTTTTTCTATGCCTTCTGGCTCAGGAATGATGATACCGGGTTTTTCAGGATGTTGACCAAATCGTTCAAATTTCCAATTGCTGTTAAATTTTTCTCTTGAAAAAGCATTTAGATTTTCTTGAGAAAATCCAAATAAGCTCTGAATGACTATAGCTATTGCCAAAAAAATTCTCATGGATATTTCTTTTTTATTTGTTTTTTTTCTCTCATGCTTACATATATATTGCTTTTCTACAAAAAACCTAATCTCAGAAAACAAGTCTAAATTATTTAAAATTGAATTTTTAGCAGGCTTATGTTTCGCAAATATAAAGAATATTATGAAACAAAACAGCGGAAAATGAAATTATCTAAATGGTTTTACCAAAACAGAAATAAAAACTAAAGGTAAATCGCAAATGTAGAATTGAGTGCAGCAAAAGGACAGTTTTTAATTAAGAATTTTCAATGGTTCACCAGTTTCTGAAAAAAGCATTATGCAAAATTACATACCTATAAAACCTGTGAACTTAAAAGCACAGAAATACTAGTTAGTCTCTGCAAAGACAGAGCTTTTTAGCAGTGACTAATTAGTGTTATTAAAAATCTCTCAACGATTTTTAATCTGTTTCAAATTTGATGACGCTTGTCGGACAGGATTCTACTGCTTCTTTAATTTCTTCTTCATACTGAGAGAAATCCACGCCTTCGATTACAATCATTTTATCGGGCACTTCAAATACTTCTGGTGCCACTTCACTGCAAAGTCCGCAAGAGATACATTCGTCTTCGGATTCATCGAGCCAAACTCTAGTAATTGCCATGTTTATGTGTTTTAAATGAATAAAATATTATAACAGTTTTTGTTTTATTCTAACTACAAAACAAAGTATCAATGACTTTGTTTTGTAGTTAGAATAAAATTATCGAATTTCTTTCTTTTCCTTTTCAATCGACCAGCCCGTTTTCAGTCCGACCACAAACCATGCTAGCGCTAGTATACCTACTGCAAAAATGGTATCTCCAACGATTCATAGCCAGAGAAGCGTTTGCATCGTAGGGTCTTGCATAAACTCGACCGAACGAGCATACCACATGATTCCAGAAAGAGAGTGTGAGAATATAAGTAAAAACAAAAACTATACTAGTCTTATTTCTTTTTTACTTGAAGGATCCAATGCTGCGGCTTTTACATCCACTTCGGCATCAATAAAATATACTGACTTTTCATTGTCTGCAAACGAACCCATTTTGCCTAAAGCACCCAGGGCACCGCCTTTTTCTTTTAATTCGTCATTGTTTGATTTCAAAACATTGAAAGGCAAAGAAAATTCGATTTCTTTCGGTTCACCAGGCTTAATAGAGTATCCAAGAGGAGCAGAGATGGTTCCTAAGTCAAAGATTTTTGTTTTTTTATCGTCGCCGCGACCCGTTGTAAATTCCTCGTATATTTTTACTTTATACGATACTAATTCCTGATCACTTTTGGTGGTGAGAATAATTTTTCCAACTACTGCACCGCTGTCTTTTGCAATCTGTCCTGGAACTTCTAGGCTTACGCTTACGCCGCCAATGCCTAATTTGTTTTTCAAATTTTGAAAGAAACCCATATTTAATATGTTTTAGGTTGATAATTGCTACAAATTTAATAAAAATCAGATTAAAAAATTAATTATTCAAAAATAAATATGTTTTCAAATTCTCTACGTCATCTTTTTCTTCAAGCCTGTTTATTATTAGGGAACAAGTGCTTTAATAATCTAAAGAATCCCCTCTTTAGACAAACAAAAGAGATGGTCCTTGTGACAAATATTTATTTCCTTATTCTTTAATAATTTTCCGCACCTCTGTTTTGGTTGGACTTTTAATTTTTAAAAGATAGAGTCCTTGGGGCAAATTAGAAATATCGATTTCAGTTTTATTGGATTGCAAAGCTAAACTTTTACACAACTGTCCTTGAATATTTAACACTTCGACTGTGGAATTTATGTAATCATCTAAAATTAAACAAACATGATCGTTAGCAGGATTCGGATAAACAGATATGTTTTTTTGATAATTACTAAATTTGTTTTTACAAAGGGAAGCTGTTGTTTAATTCTTCGCAAATATACAACAATTCGTAAAAAAAACTTAATTTTACATTATTTTTATCCAAAATTCTAATAAAACCCTGTCATTCAAAGCGAAGAATCAGTTTTCTTTTATCGGACAACAATGTTTTAAAAATGAAACTTCTCAATTAAAGTTTAACAATTCCTTTTTCCTAAAACCTCTTTTATAATTTTACATTCGCAGCTTCCCAACCAATAATGGCCGCTTTTCGAGTTGTTCCCCACATATAACCACCCAATTCACCAGAAGACTGAACGACTCGATGACAAGGGATTAAAAAAGCGATGGGGTTGCTTCCGATAGCGGTTCCGACTGCTCTGGCTGCTTTAGGTTTTTGAATAATTTGTGCAATATTTGCATACGTTTTTAAACTTCCCATTGGAATATGTAAAAGAGACTCCCACACTTTTAGCTGAAAATCACTGCCTTTTAGGTGTAATTTTATTTTATCAATCTTGCTCCAATCTGAAGCATAAATATGCAAAACATTTAGCTGAATATCATCTGTTTTTTGAACAAGACTGGCTTTTGAAAAACGTTTTTCTAGTTCCGAAAAAGCAATCTGAGGGTCGTCCGCAAATCCCATATAACAAATGCCTTTTGGAGTAGAAGCCACTAATGCTTCACCAAATAAAGTTTTCGTAAAATTGTAATTAATCGTAAGATTTTCTCCATTATTTTTACATTCCTCTGCCGTCATTCTTTCGATTTGCACAAATAAATGATGCAATTTTGCTTTATTTGAAGGCTCCGTTTTGTGTTCAGATTGAGAAAAAAGGGATGGCGAATTGCTCAGAATTCGTTTTACCTGTTGCACACCCGTATATTCCAAGAATTTTTCGGGACCAACCCCTGCCCAATCGATAAAAAGCTTTTCAAACTGGGAAGGATTTAAATGTGCTTTTTTAGCAATTTCATCAAGACATATCTGCTGTTTGAAATTATCAATTACTTCTGCTATTTGTTTGTAATTATTGTATTCTTGGTCTTTCATTAAATTCATATTTTACAACAAAAATAGAACTATTTTTCATCCTTATATTGAAACACATTATAAGGCAATGATTCCCCTTTAATTTTCAGAACAACAATGCCGTGACCGGCCACTTTTTTTGAGATGTTTTCTTGAGTTGATGTTTCTGTTGTCTCTTTTGTCCATAAATCCTTGGTTGTGTACCCTTTGGATGCATTCAGGCCAACCGCTTTTAAATTAAATGTAATGGTGTTTATTTTTTCTGACCGATTTAATAAAGCCACCGCAATTTCGCCACTCATGGTTGAAACAAGAGGTTTTGCCCATACTTCTAAATCACCAAAATCAATTAATCTTCGAGCTTGATAGACAAATGAACTTTGATTTAGTGCAATAATTTCTTGGTTTGTAATAATTTCAATGGTTTCATCACTCATATTTGTCAAATCGTTTCCTAGTAAAAGTGGCGAGTGCATCATGCACCACATTGAAAAGTGAGTTTTATCCTCTTCGTAGCTCATTCCTCTGCCCACTTGCAGCATATCCATATCGTTGTAATGTCCTTTTGATGCATACATCCATAAGTCGGCATTTAAATCAATAATTTTTAGGATCAATTCAAAGTTGTTGCTAATATCTTCAGAAATTCGCCATGAGTCAGCAATATATGTAACCCATTCGCCCGGGAATTTCCATCTGCAAACATTATAAATGGCTGTTGGTTTAATAGTTTTTATTTGTTTCCCAATTTTGGTAAAGGCAGTTTGTTCGTCCAGTCCCAACCATTCGCCTCCGCACCAATCAACTTTGATAAAATCATAATTCCATTCCTGTAAAAATAATTTTAAATCTTGTTCTTCATTCCCATAAAGTCCCATTCCAACTCCTATGGTGTCTTTGTACCAGAATGAAGCACAGGTATTTAGTCCGGCATCGGAATAGATTCCCGCTTTTAGTCCTTTGGAATGAATGTAATCGGCAAGTGATTTCATTCCACTTGGAAATCGTTCCTTGTGAGCCTTTATTTTGCCGTTCTCATCTCTTCCTCCAAAGTACCCATCGTCGATATTGATATAGGAATAACCCACATCTTTGAGACCAGAAGAAAGCATTGCATCAGCTTGAGCTTTTATTATATCCTCGTTGATATTTATCCCGAAATTGTTCCAACTTGCCCATCCCATTATGGGGGCTTGAGAATTGCTTTCTGGCTTATTTTGAGAATTGTTTGTGTCTTTTCTGTTTGCATTGCACGAGACCAAAATCAAAACAAGAAAGGGTATAATTAGTTTATTCATTGGGTTAAATTTTGATTATAATTTTATTTTTCAAAAATACTTTATTTTTCGTTGTGGATGAAAGCAAAGAAAACTGGATGACAAAGAGAGGATCGATTTCCGCGAGTTTTATATTTTGAAAAGGCTTATTTTATACATTTTTAAAACAAGAAAAGCGCCCGAGAGCGCTTTTCTTGTTTTAAAAATTAGAATACTTATTAGTTAACCACAACTCTTCCAACCACTGTTTGGTTTTCAGAAATAATGCGTATTGAATAAATGCCTTTCGCTATTTTGCCAAGATCAAGTGTGTGCAATGATACACCTTTCACTTCTTCTCTGCTAATAAGCTGACCATTCATTCCTATAAGTTCAATAACAGCTTGGTCAATAGTATTTCCAAAATTGATATTGAGGTTTCCTTTTGTAGGATTTGGATAGATGTTCATGCTTGACAAAGGACCTATTTCTGACACTCCTGAACAGATTTCATACGTAATAACGATGGAACCTGTATTTTGACAAGTATTAGCATCCGTAACGGTAACAGAAACTGTTGTGACACCCAAAGGTAATAAGGTGTTGTTAACAATTGGTGTTTGACCTGTCAAACCAGGAACTGACCATGCGTATGTTGATCCAACATTTCCAGCATCTAACTGAAGAGTTTCATTTAAGTTGAAACACAATGTGGCGTTTGGACCTAAGTTTACAACTGGTAATGAATTCACTACTACATCCACAGAAGCTGTATTTGAACAGCCATTTGCATCAGTAACCACTACTGAATAGGTATCTGCCGCTATTACATTAATGGTTTGTGTTGTAGCATTAGTGTTCCATAAGAATGTAGATCCTGTGTTTCCAGCGTCCAGTGTTAAGGTTGAACCTAGACAAACTCCAGCATTAGTAGGAATATTGATTACAGGCAATGAATTCACTGTAAGAACATAATTATCTGTTGCTGTACATCCGTTTGCATTTGTAACCGTTACTGAATATGTACCTTCCGCACTAACAGTAAGTGTTTGATTGGTGCTATTGTCAGACCACAAGTAAGAAGTATGAACTCCAGCATCTAAGATTCTAGTTTCACCAGCACAAATTGCTTCGGACAATCCTAAATCAACAATAGGAGCCGCATTTACAACGATAACAGCACTTCCTGTTCCAACATTAGAACAACCATTTGCATCCGTAACCGTCGAAACAGTATAGGTTGTATTCGTGATTGGATGAACGGTGAATTCTACAGATGAAGTATTGATTCCATTATGGTTTACACTGTTATTACCATCAAAAACTACAACATTCCAAGGAGCAACACCTGTAAGGTTAACAGCGAGAGTGCCTGATTGACCTTCACAAATAGAAGCTGTACCTGAGATAACAGCAGTTGGAATTGGAATAAGCGTAACCGTAACAAAATCTGTAGCTGTAGAAAGACAAGTATTGGTAACTACAACATGATACGTTCCTGCAGCAGTTGCAGAGAAAGTTTGTGAAGTACCAAGTACGATTGTTGGATTTGCAGCTTCAAACCAGCTATATGTTCCACCAATTGTGTAACCTGCATCTAGAAGTGCAGCAGAGCCTGTGCAAAGATTGATGTTTGCGCCAAGTTCAACAGTCACAACAGGACTAAACAGAACGGTGATTGAATCTGTATTTTGACACATCGTAATTGGGTCGGTAACCACAACACTGTATGTACCTGCAGTAGAAACAGTTATCGATTGATTTGTACTGCTGTTATTCCAAAGATAAGTCAGTCCAGCAGGAGCTGTAACAACAATTGGGTTGCCATCACATACAAGTACATCGAGTCCTAAATCAACAACTGGAATATCGATGAACGTAATATTAACAGAACCGCTGTTAGAACAACCATTTACATCGGTAACCGTAACTGCCACATTGGTTAATCCAGAACCTAAGTCTGCATGATCTAAAGAAACAATTTGAGTTGTATCACCTGTTGACCACGCATAGCTATCAAAAGTACCAGCATTAAGGACGATTGCTTCGTTCGCACATTTTATTTGCGCTGCTCCAAGGTTGACAACAGGTAGTGCATTGATGGTTAAAGTAGCCATTGCAGTATCACTTAAACCAAAAATATTGGTAGCAATTACATAATAATTACCGGCAGTCGTAACATTTAGTTGGTTTGTTGTTTCTGTTAAAGGATTGGACAATGAACCTTGGAACCATTGGTAGGTATAATCATCCCCATCTGTAGCAATAAAAGTATGGGTTTGACCCGCACAAATCATGGCGTTAGCAATATTAACACTGATTGGATCAGCCATCTTAATTTCTACGTTATCAAAATCAACGTAATAATCACCAGCACCCCATTTTACTATAAATCCAGCAAAAACATCTGTTCCATTAAAGAATGGATCAATTGGAAGAACAACTTTCTTCATTGCACCGGAAGGAGTGTGGTTTGTAGAGGTAATAGAATGCACTAAATAAGCATTGTCACAAGTTCTCATAATTACTTTTATGGAATCGTTGATGGTAATGTTGGTTGCAGGATATGGAGTACTATAATCCACAATTCTGTAATCAAATACTAAAAAGGATCCAGGAGTAATTGGTCCCACTTTAGGAGAGTACGCATTGGCCGTAACACCGCTTGACCATAGATTTTTGTAGATTGCTTTTGAAGTTAAACCATGACCCGTTCCCCAACTCATTGCTGTTCCAGAAGCGGTCCAGTCTAGAGTTAAACTATCAAAACTTTCAAAGTAAGGAAGTGGTTTTGGGAAAGAGGTAGTTCTTTCTATCCTCATTGTATCATTGTTACGATCACCATCGTTTGAAAGATTGGTGAATGCAGTAAGCTTATATACACCAGATTCGGTAGTATTGATTATTGCAGCATTAACAACTGTAGATTGACCCACCAAAAGACTTGGGATAATAGATGGATACGTATTTGATCCGTTTGGTCCTACCACAACAAGTGTTAATGGCAAATCAGTAACATCTGTTAACCCTGAGTTTGAAACAGTTACTTTAACGGTGTCATTGACCAATCCACAAGCAGAGCTAACAGGTCCTTGAATTGCTGATACAGCAACATCAGCAGCTAACATCAATCTTACTTTGAGTTCATCAATGCCGATATCTGTTGCACCATAATCAGAAGTTGCTTTAAATCGTACAACAACTTGGGAGTTTGTATTATTACCTAAGTTAATTGATTTTTTAGTCCAAGATGATTGAACCTTATAACCAGCCAACTTGTCGAAATTCGCTCCATTGTCATATGAAATTAAAGCTTCAAGACTATCGTTTCCAGACGTATTAATATAATAGAACGATAGTTCTTTAGTTCCTGGAGTTGAAAAATCTAAATAGTGATCCATCAAGCCAATGGTGCCGCTGCTAGCGTATCCACTATGGAAACGAGCTGAATGAAGAGTGCCATTAGCACCTGTAGGGGTATATCCATAAGAAGTTGGGCTAGACCAAACAGCTGATAAGCCGTCATCGTCTCTTCTCCAAGAGTTGTTTCCAGTAGCTGGAGTGTTGTTTGAGTAGAAGGATGGAATGTCGCGCGTTGAAGATCCGTTTATCCAAGTTCCATCAAAACTTTCCGCATACGGAATTGGAGCAAAACCTTTTACAGCCAAAACGTACGTAAATGTATCATTTGCGGTGATTTGATCTGCATTACCATTTATTAGTCCGGTCCATACTTTAATGGTATTAGAACCCATTTGAGTAAAGCTAAAATTCCCAATAAGAATTTGGGTTTCGGAAGCGTTTTGAACCAATGGTGTCGCTGGTGTGTGTGTGTAAGGAGTTTGTAACACGCCATTTACAGACCAATTGATGACCACTTGATTCATCGTTTCAACTCCTAAATTTTTCACAGCCACTTTCACGTCTTGAGTGCCAGCGAAAATAGAAGAAGCAGGAGCATTCACTGCGATTGCTTGTGCATCATAGTTAGGAATCACAAAAATAGTTCTAACGAGAGTGTCATTATTATGGTTTGCATCGGCATTACCATTTACATCACCTGTCCAAAATTTTAATGTATTTGAACCCGCAATGTTAAAAGTATAGTTTCCAAGTGTAACATTTTCTGTTGCATTGGTAACAAGTCCAGTATTGCTGAACACAAAAGGAGTTTGTATTGTTCCGTTTACCGACCAATTTACACTAGTACTCGTGATATTGGCTACACCAAAGTTCTTAACATCAACAGATACAGCTGAACTTCCAAGGGATGTGTTTAAGGCAGGTGAGGTCATCGCAACAACTCCAGCATCATACATTGGCATCTCATAAATGCAAATTGAATCAATTGTCAAACTCAATTGGTTAGCAATAGAGTAGCAATTAAAACCAAATACATAATTTCCATTTGCCGTACATTCAAAAGGAACAACACGTTTAATAAATGAAGAGTTTTTTAATGTGTCATTGCTCCAAAGAACGGTTGTTTGGCTTGCTATGGTTTTATCTGAGCCAACGGTAAGCTTTAATTTTTCTGAATAAGAGGTGCTTCCAGCTTTTTGATAAAATTGGATAATGTATTTTTTCCCATTTTCAAGTGAAAAATAGGGAGTAAGCGCCCAAGCGTTGGAAGCTAAAGTAGAGGAATATGAGCACTTCATACTCCCTGGACTTCCCGTAACACCACCAGTTGTAGAGTGGGTCCAATGGTTTCCTGAACCTACACCTTTGTCAAGTAGCCAATAAGCTGGAGGGAAAGTAGTTGCTTCAAAATCCTGAACATATGGAACTGATTGAACTACATCTACAGAAACAGTATAAACTTTAGTAGTACCGTTTTGAGCCGTAACAGTGTATGTTTTTGGAGTCGTAAAGTTTTGAGCGATTCCAGAAGCAGGAGAAACTGTAGCTTCTGGAGAAACAGTGATGGTAGGAACAAGAGCTGTTATATCCGTTCCAGCAGGAAGGAACAATGTGATTTTGTTTCCAGCAATAACTCCAGTTACAGCAGGAGTAGTTAGGTTAAAAGTAAGGATATCCTTTTCGGCATTTGGAAGTACCGTAACATTAACGGTCCAGTCTTGCGTGATGGCTGTATTTTCAGCAGTAACAGTATAAATTACTGGGCTGCTGAAATTGTTTGCCACACCTGATGCAGGATTAATCGTTGCATTGGTTGAAAGAGTAATTGTTGGGACCAATGCTGTTAAATTTGTTCCATAAGGCACCGTAAGGGCCACCGTATGAGTTGTTGCATTTACAACACCCACAACTGCTGGAGTTAATCCATTAAATTTGAAAGTTAAAATGTCAGTTTGATCATTTACAACAATTGCCACAGCAACCGAAGCTGTATTAGAACAACCCGATACGTTTGTACCAGTAACGGTATAGGTTGCTGTAGAAGTCGGATTAAATGCAACACCATTAACCACAGAATGACTCCATTCGTAAGTTGAAGCTCCACTACCTGTAAGCGTAACAGATTGTCCTGCAAAAATACTTGTAGAAGATGCATTTGCAACGACAATTGGAAGTGGTTTAACAACTACTTGAATGGAAGCTGTATTTGTACATGAATTTACATCTGTTCCAGTTACAATATAGGTTGATGTTGCCGTTGGGACAAATTCAACTCCATTTACCACGCTGTTGTTCCATAGATAGGAGACAGCACCGGCACCAGACAATGTGACTCCCTGTCCCGCACAAACGGATACAGAAGAGGCATTAATTGTTACCGTAGCAGGAGTGTATATTGCCACCTCTATGGTTGCTGTATTAGAGCAATTATTGGCATCTGTTCCTGTAACTGTATAAGTTTTTGTTACAGTAGGAGTAAATGCTACATTATTAACAACGGCGTTGTTCCAAGTGTAGTTAACAGCACCAGTTCCATTAAGGGTTACGGGGCTATTAGGACAAATACCCGTTGCAGAAGCTGTTGCTCCAACCGTTGGCAAATCTAATAATGTCACCGTAACGTTTGCAGTGTTTACACATCCGTTCACATCGGTTCCCGTTACTGAATATGTAGCAGAGGCTGATGGCACAAATGCCACACCATTAACTACACCATGAGACCAAACATAGCTTACTGCATTTTGACCTGTTAAAGTTACTGGACTTCCTGTACATACGCTATTTGAAGATGCAATGGCCAAAACATTTGGTAATGTATTCACCACTACTTGAACCGTTGCTGTCTTTTGACATCCGAAACCATCCGTACCAGTAACTGTATAAGTTGCCGTTGCAGAAGGAACAAAAGGAACACCATTTAGAACGGTTCCGCTCCAAACATATGTACTTGCACCTAAGCCTGTTAAAGTCACAGCATCTGTTGGACATATTGACAAGTCGCTGGCTTGAGCTACAACATTTGGAAGGGCATGAACAGTAGTAATAACACTGTTGGATTGAGCGATGCAGCCAAGTTCATTACCAATTACATAAACTTCAGCGCCATTGGTTAAAGAACTTGTTGTGTATGATGTTGTAATTCCTTGAGAAACACCGTTTACGAAAAATTCGTACGTTCCAGTTGTTAATCCTGAAGGCGTAAATGTTACAGACTCACCTGCACAAATGGTATTGTCGGCATCACTACTTGTAAGAGCAACTGTGAAGCCAGCAGGATCCGATAGCGTTTTCGACAATACTTGGTCGCAGCCATTTTCAGAAACAGTAACTGAGTAATTCCCAGCAAGCAATCCTGTTGCAATTGAGGTTGTTTGAACAGGTGTTGTTGACCAATTATATGAATAATTTACATTATTCGTTACAGAGATACTTCCATCCGCTAATCCACAGCCCGTAGGGTCAATTGAAGCAATTACGGCAGCAGTAGGCAATTGGATTACTGTGATTGTAACAGTTTGATTAATTGCTACAGTACAGCCATTGTTATCTGTCAAAGTCAAGAAGTTGTAATTATCAGTTAGTGAGGGAGTTAATTCAATTGTGTAATTGTCAGCAATTGCATTAATGGGTATTATGTTAGTGTTTAAATCATTATTAACGGTAATATTAAACAAGCTAGCACCTGTAAAATTAAATTTGATTTGTGCTGTTTCTCCATTACAAATTGGATTGTTTCCTATAACTGTTGCAAATCCTGTTGGCAGCTCATGAATTGTGAGCGTAACAGTTGTAGCAGAGCTTTCACAACCGTTTTCTGTTTGAGTTACATAATATGTATAGGTGCCTGCAGCTGTGTTTCCAGTTGTAAACGGAGTGCCAGTGTATACTAAAGTTGATAGACTTGCGTCGCTGTACCATTTAATCGTTCCTGTTCCTGTAGCTGTTAAATCAGGAATTACAGTTCCAAAACAAGCTGATTTACTAACTGCTAATGGAGCCGTTGGTGTTGCATTAATTGTCAATGTTGCAATGGCAGAAGGGCTTTCACAAGCATTTTCTGTTTGAGTTACATAATAAGTATAAACACCAGCAACAGTTTCACCAGTAGCGAAAGTTTCACCAGTTGCTTCAAGGCTTAATAATGCAGCATCACTGTACCATTTAATTTCACCTGTACCAATCGCTGTTAAGTCAGGAATGATATTTTCTGTACAAACTATTTGATTGTTGGCAATAGGTGCAGCTGGAATAGGATTAATTGCAAGTACCACTGAGGTTGCAGGGCCTTCGCAATCAACATCCGAAAGAGTTACATAATAAGTATACGTACCTACTGCTGTTTTACCTGTAGCAAATGTTGCTCCAGTATATAAAAGAGTACTAAGACTTGCATCACTGTACCATTTAATAGTACCTGTACCGCTTGCTGTTAAATCAGGGGTTGCTGTTCCAAAACAAATGGTCTGATTACTAGCTGTAGGAGCTAAAGGAGCTTCTATTATAGTAACGGTAACCAATGTGCGACTTGCGCTTGGGCAGCCATTTGTACTATTTTCAGCATAAAACTCATAAGAATCTGGAGTGTTCGTATTTGGTAATAGGGTTGTTCCTACAGTTTGTAGTGGAGAATTACTTCCAACTAAGTTTCCACCAGTTGCAGCATCGTACCATGAAATAGTGGCAGGAGCTAAAGAATAATTGATGGTTAGGGTGGCTACACCTGCACCTATTGGGAAAGTAGCATCTGCACCCGTTTCATCGCTATAGCTATCCCAGTAGAGTAGATTTACGAGTCCACCAGCATTATTGATAGCAACTGCAGGAATTGTCCTTATATAATCAAATACTCCTGAAGAATTAAGAGCTCCTGTGCCAGAGGCTGCATCATTAACAACAGCACCTGAGAATCCTAATTTGACATCAGAACGCCAAGAGGTTCCATTCGCACTAATTCCAGGATAGGAGAATGAAGCAGAAGTTATGGTTGCACCAGCAGGTATTGCAGGAATAGTGGCTGATGCGACTATGTTTCCAGGTGCAGAATTTGTTTCAACTGGTTGTGTCAGCACATCAAATTGAACTGTGATTGTTTGTGGACCCGATATAGTTGAAATTGGAATAGAAGTAGATCCCTGACAAGCAATAACTAAATTTGTGCTTACCACAGGAATCGGATTAACAGGCTGAATTGTAACCGTAGATGTTGCCGTATTTACGCAAAGGGAAACCAAATCGTTTGCAGTACAAGTATAATTCGTAGTTGATGGAGTTGCTGACTTCACATATAGAGTTGTTGCACTTGCTAGGGCTACATATGGAGTAGTACAAGCAATGTCTGTAAATAAATTGGTTACAGGACTCCATGTATAAGTATCAAAATTAGACACATCTGAAGTAACTGCTAAAACTCCAACTGCCTCATTACAAAGTGATTGACTTTCCGTAATGGTTAAAGCTGGAGCTGGAGTTACGGTTGCCGTAACGGCCACGCGTGCACCTGAGCAAGTACCAATACCATCAAAAATCATTTTTGGGCGCGCACTCAGTGTTCCTGTTCCAGTTGCTGTTCCACATACTACAGAAGCCGTTTTGTTATCTGCATTAAAGTAAGAATTTGAAGCAAAACTAGTAACATCAAATTTAGCAGTAGCAGTGTTAGCACTTGAACCACTATTGTTATTACTCCAACACGTTTGTATTATAATGTTAGAAACACCATCCCATGCAAATGGAGTCGAAAATGTATATGTATTAATTCCAACAGTTGGCGTAACGCTTGCTGCTGAATAAACACTACTTGAAATAGGTTGGAATGTGGTTGTCAATGCTTCTGAAGTAGTTGCACCAATGCCACAATTAAATGAATTAAATGCTAATCCAGTCGCTGCTACTATATCAAAAGATACTGAATTTATAAAACCTGCCGAATTTCCAGCAGCAATTAGTTCAGAAGCTTTTACTAAATATTGAGCTTTAAATCCACCATAATAATGGCAGAAAGGAGTTTTGTAGTCATTATTAAGAGAAGTAGAAGCACCAGCACCAATTGTAATATCCTGAGGGCTAGAGACTCCTGCTGCAACATAAAAATTCGTAGTTGTCGAAATGCTTGGGGTAACAAATGGAGATCCCGATCCTAAAGGAGCACCGCCCGTTTCAGTAGCATACCATGCTAGTGATTCTGCTCCTGTGGTAGCTTCCAAAGAGACTGTACCGGTTCCACAACGAGTAGCAGGTGTTGTACTAGTAACAGAAGGATTGTTAACAGTAATCGTTACAACATTTGTTTCAGAACAAACAGTTGCACCATTTCTCATTATCATTTTAAAATATGAAGTGTTACTAATATCAGGTGTTGTAAGGCTGATGTTCGTTTGTCCAGAAATATCTGAAAAAGTTACATTGTCAGATGAAGATTGCCATTGGAAAGTAGCGATACCAAAACCTGTAGAAGGATTTGCTGTTATTAAAGAAGTTCCGCTTACACATAAAACATCAGGAGTTGCGGTAATAACAGGTGCTTCAGGAAGAACCGTTACCGTTGAAGTTGCAGTATTTGCGCAAAGAGAAACTGAATTATTTGCCGTACAGGTATAGATGGTTACTCCTGGCGTTGCAGACTTCACGTATACGGTAGAAGCATTTGCTGCTGCTGCGTAAGGAGTAGTGCATGAAATGTCAGTAAATAAATTTGTTTGAGGAGTCCATGTATATGTGTCAAAATCTGACAAGGTAGAAGTCACTGTTAAAGTTCCAACTGCATCATTACAAAGTGTTTGATTTTCTGTAATGGCAAAAGCTGGAGGAGTAGTAACAGTGGCTGTCACAGCAACGCGTGGGCTTGAGCAACTGCCAGTAACCTTCCAATTATAAAACCAGCTATAATAAGTTGTACTTGCTATTGAACCATTCCAATTGGAGATGATAGAAATATCACCGTTAATAATTGGATAAGTGAAATCGACATTCTCCTGTATCAATTTATTTGCAGAAACCACTCCTGATAATGCCACTAAACGATAACCTATTCCAGCTGGAATATTGAAATTCAAGGTAATCGTTTGAGCTGTTGAACCTGTTCCACTAATTGGCATAAATACAACATCACTTGTTCCAACAACTTGGTTTCCTGCATTGTCAAGCAAACGGATGGTTATATTTGCAGGGGCTGTATTTACAGGATAAACATCTACTGTTTTTAGCAATATACTTGAGCTTGCATTAAATACAAGACCGTAATTAGCCCAAAAATCACTTCTTAAAGAAGTAGGAGCAAGTCTCCCTGCATCGACTTCGGCAGGAGCTTCAGCTCCTACATAGAAATCAGTAGTTGTCGAAATGATTGGAGTCATAAAAGGAGATCCTGTACCAAGAGAAACACCACCCGTAGAGGCAGCATACCACGCAAGTGTTCCCGAGCCTGTAGTTGCTGCCAAAGAAACATTACCCGTTCCGCAACGAGTACCTGGTGTTGTTCCAGTAACTGTATTTGCAAATGCAAGTCCTATAGGAGTTGAAATTGCTGTTGCTGGACCATTTTGACAAGTAACAACACATTGATAAAAAGCTTCGGTTGTAGCAATTGTGCTGTATGTTGCAGTTGTTGCACCAACAATGTCTGAATATGCAGCAACACCATCAGGGGATGTTTGCCACTGATAGTTTACACCCGTTCCTGGAGTTGCATTTTGCATAGACAATGTTATACTTTGCCCGTAACACATTGATGCACTTGAAGAAAGTGTATTACCAGGTACAGGAACTGTACAAGTATAAGAAGGAATTCCTTCAAATTCATCAGCACCTACATCCGTTGTGGAACCTGTTCCTGTATATCCATCTTCGCCCCAGCGAATAGTTCCCTCAGCATCTGTCGTAATTGCTGGAGAAGTAATTCTTTCGCCACCGCTTTCACATTTTGTAGAAACAGTCGTTTGCAAACGCAAATCATAAGGCATTGTAGTTACATTTACAAAAGGAGGCATCTCCTCAAATGATAAATTATCTTTCGTTCCACCCACAAGTGCTTGATAAGGACTCATCAAATAAGAAGCAGTTCCATCATAAAAAATGACATTATTTGCTCCTGGAGTTCCAGCATAAAAACAATTGTTGTTTCCAGAATATGTAGTTAATGTTGTTGAACTCCTTCTGAAAGCAGAGGTATATCCAGTTGCTCCCGCTGGCGTAGAAGTATTTACAATAATATTGTTTTTCATATTTACAGCAGGAGTTGTGCTTGTATAAATCCCTGCGGATCCAAACAATGCACCCACACTGTTTGCATTTAGATAAATCGTATTGTAATATAAATTTGCAGCTCCAGAAGATGCATAAATACCTGCCAAAGGAATGGCTGCATTTGCATTTGGTGTTTGCAGGTCTGTAATAGCGTTATTATAAACATTGTTTGTTGTTCCTCCTGAAAGATAAATTCCATACAAAGAAGGATTTGAGCTGGTCGTAAGAATAGACGAAATCACATTGTTGAAAATGTTATTTGTTGTGCCTCCACTTGCCTGAATTCCATAGAAGGAACCACTTGTTCCACCAATGCTTGTAAATCCATAGATTGCATTATGGCTTACCTTATTTATGGTTCCAGTTGATATTTTAATTCCATACATTGTGCCTGCGGCTCCAGTCGTAGAAAAATTGAAGATTTGGTTTGCTGTAAATGTTTTTGCAGCAGAACTCCCATAATCTAAAGCTCCATAAATAGAACCATTACCATTTACTGTCAAATTCTTGATAACGTTATTTGAAACTGTTATCGTCAAAGCTGAAGAATTACTATAAAAACCATAGATTGAACCTGTTGCTGCAGTTCCTGTTATGCTGTTGCCATCAATGGTATTTCCATCTACAGTAAGAGTTGCAGGGCTTGTCGTTTTAATACAATATAAAGTACCAGAAACACCACTTTTAATGTTATTTGCAATTGAATTATCATTTACAAAACAAGTAGTAGGTGATCCGGTTTCAATTCCATAAAAAGTGCCTGAACCAGATAGGGTATTGTTGGCAACTGTATTTTCATTTATGTTTACATTAAATGCAGCTGCATTGTTATAAATGCCATAAAAATTACCTGTAGTAGCTGTTGCATAAGAACAGTTTTCAATGGTATTGTTGTTTAAGTTAACAATGTTTGAAGTGCCTGATATTGCACTTTCAATTCCTACAACCAGAGTAGTAGTACCCGTAGAAGTCAATGCAATGGTATTGAAAGTTACATCCACATTGGCATTGGTTGTACTAGCAAGATAAATACCACGTAGGGTATTGTTTGTGCTGGTTGAAATAGTATTGTTCGAAACTTTTGCCAGATTATTATTCATAATATAAATACCGGCACACGTAGAGCTTCCTCCAAAATTCGAAATATTATTTCCATCTGTCATACCAATTTCAACTCCTTGATCATAATTTGCATAAGGAGATGAATCCGTGTAGCCCTTGAAATAAATACCATAAAATACATTTGAAATGGTGTTCCCATTCACTTTGTTGTATGAATTTGCTCCGCTCAAAGCGGTAATTGTAAGAGCTGTAGTGTTGAGTTCTGTATGATTTCCCGAATAAATACCTACTGAATTCGTATTTGTTTTATTCAACGTAATCGCACAGTTCATAATGTTGTTGTTTTGCGCACCATTGGTTGCTGATGCTTTAACAAATGCATAACCCCATTCCATCTGGGTTAATGAAGTAAGATTTGCAGGATTATCCTGTAAATCAATTCCATCAAAGGTGATATAATCACCGCCTTTGATAACAATAATTCCGTCAACTGTAGTAGAAACACCAGTAGCTGCCGTAATTAATGGGTTTGCACCTTCGCCAGATTTTTCGAAAATAATCTGATTGTCGAGGCTTGTTCCTGTTGCAGTAATAAGGCCTGCACTCGAACTCGCAAATGTTTCTGTATGTCCAGCGGCAACTTCAAAAGTTACACCTGGAGACTCTATGCCTACTGCGTTTAAATCCGCAATGGCTGATGCAATTGTAGGATAATCCCCAGGAATGGTTTTGACACCGCTCAACTGCGAGAACCCATTCAGGCTGAATAATAAAACAGCCACGAAAAGAAGTACGATTTTTTTCATAAATTGGGTATTGTTGATTTGTTTTGATTCTTTATAGCTTCAAGAATAATGTGGTAATAATTTTTCTTTTGAAAAAAGGACTGTAAAAATAAAAATAAAAACGACATCTATGTGATTGTTTTAAAAAATATTTTTAAAATATATGTAATGATTTGTTTTTAAGCACAATAAAATAATTTTACGACATTATTTTACATAATTTTAAGCGGTTTTTAGCAAAAATCAAGCCAATTTAACATTTGCCAAATGTTAAATTGGCTTGATTTTCAATATAAATGGACGGATTGATGGAAATCTTTTTAAATCTATTTTGAGTAATGATAAAAATAAGATCGAATACGGACAAAAAAAACGCCAAACTCATCTTCGCTAATAGAAGTGAATTTGACGTTCTTTATAGTGTGAGTATTACATGTATCTCACTTTAATATGTATTGTTTTATCACATTTGTCTATATCAAAACTGAAATGCTTATAACTTGGCTTGGTTAAGCCTTTGAAATAATAGTCCGAAAATCCAAATCCTTCCTTGGGAAGGAAAAATGAATAATCCATCTCCCCGTTTTTATTTTCATCATCAAGAAGAGCAATTCCATACGTTCCGGGGCGAATATCGGTATAAACAGCCGTAATACAGCCATCTATAAGTCCCTCCTTGGAAATATATTTGGTGATGCGTGGATCTTCTTTTTTATACTCCTCTTCGGAAGCAAAAAATGCAAGACGTATGTTGCCTTTTGAGTTTTTGATGCCCGAAATTTTAACTGTAATCGTCTGGGAATGTATCATTGCAAAGCCAGATGCCAGAAGTACAATAAAAATAAATATCTTTTTCATAGAGCAGGTGTTATTGCAATTATTAATACTATGAACAAAATCGGACCCAGCCGAATATCAGATTCGGAAAGCTTAAAATATAAAAACCAGAAGATCTATTTTTCAAGGTTAGAAGTGCTGAAATAATTTTCGCTTACATTCGATCCACGTTGGTAACTATTGATAATGATTTCCGATTTTCTTTTGTTTTTATGATTTGTAGCAGTCATCAAAAAAGCCATGTAGCGACCGTCCGATTGCTTTTTGTAATTTTCCATGGTTGAGGTTTTGATAAGCTTTCCATTTTTATCATAAAAATCGACTTTGCAGGTTAAAAAAGAGCTTTTTTCAATATATGTAATTTTCTTGGCAAATTTTTGCACTGAAGCGATAGCACTTGTTTTACATTCAGATTCTATTTTGTAGCAAACTTTACCATCCACTGTTTCGGTGCCCGCTAGACTATAGGTAAAGTCATCCATATTCGGATTACTCATGTCTGAGTTTGAGAATTCGCTGCCCATAAAACTAGAAGATTTTTCGGAACTTACAATCCGACGAGTTTTTTTCAAGGTAGGTAGGTAAACCCACATATCGTCATCTTTTTTTTCATAGTCAAAGATGAGCATTCCTGTGCCTTTTACGTCGGCTGGTGAAAGAAATTTGATCATAGTTTTGGTTACAGCACCAAACTTTTTGGTAATGTTAGAAACCTGACGGGTGCGCACATTGCCACGGTGATCGTAGATTTTTAGGGTAGATGTCATTTCCATTTCGTCTGCCGAAATAGCATCACTAGCTTTTGTCATAATTGTACGGGCATCTTGAGCATTCAAGAAAAAACTTGCCAATATAAGGAACGGTAGAATAATAATTGATTTTTTCATTTTATTTGTTTTATTTGTTTTATTTATATTTCATTCGGATAAGAATTGCGGGGATTAAAATCAAGGCACAAAGCAAGCAGAGTAGCAGCGAAAACAAGATTAAGAAGCCAAATGTTTTAAGCATGATAATTCCAGATAAAAAGAGAACCGAAAAACCGATCATTACTGAAAAAGCGTTTATAGCGATTCCACGACCCGTATTTCGAAGACATATATCAATGGCTTCTGTTAGAGGTTTTCCTAAATTGAGCTCGGATCTAATTCTCCAGAATAGGTGAATGGTATAATCCACTCCAATTCCGATGGCTACCGATGATAGGAGAGATGTTGCAATATCCAATCGGAGTCCCAACCAGCCCATCAATCCAAAATTGCAAACAATGGTGAAAACCAATGGAATACAGCCAATAAGTCCAGTTTTAAAAGACCTAAAAATCATCCACATAAGTAATAATATGGCTGTAAATGCTAAAATCAGAGAGTAAATTTGACCTTGTGCAATAGAAATAGCCATGTCTTTTTCAACCAATGAAATTCCAGATTCAAATTTAGCATGTTCCGAGTTTTTACAGAAATCGCTTATAGCGTTTGCTACTTCATTGTATTCTTTTATGTTCTTAGCATGAAACTGTATGTTGACAATGGCTTTTTCGAAATTAAAATCGACAAATTTTTCAAAATCTTCTGGATCGCCGCTCATATTATAAAACTCAATGTATTGAGCAATTCCATCTCGTGTTTCGGGGATCTCTCCATATGCCGGATCACTTGGATCGTTTAGAGCCTTGCTCATAATTTTCAGAATGCTTGCCAATGAATTAACATTTCCTGTTTGAGGGAATTGTTTTACTGTTTCTTCCAACTTAACCATATCGTTAATAACTTCCGGCGATTTAATATCTCCTTCAAACATCACCGAAATTGTTTTGGTGCCTCCAAAATACGTGTTCATCACTTCGGTTGCTTTGCGAATGGAATGAGAGGCAGGCATAAGTTTTTCATTGTTAATGGTAACTTCCAATCTTGTGGTACCGACTGCAGCAAGGACAAAAATGGATGAAAAAACGATAATTATTGTTTTTGATTTGGTAAGAACAAGAGAAGATGCAAGTTTTAATAATTTATCAATAGGCGAATTTCGCTGTCCATTAAAACTTTTTTGAGGTTTCCCTTTTTTCATCCCAATAAGAATGGCAGGCAAGAAATACAAACTCAAATACAGAGCAAATGCAATACCAATCGAACAAACAACTCCCATTTGCACTGCTGGTTCCATAATGTGTACGAGCAGTCCCAATACGCCTGCAATGGTTGTTAAACCAGTCAGAAGAATGGGTTTTGAAAGACTGTTTACCGATTCTTTTACAATTTGATCCATGCTCCGTTCAGGATAAAGTGCATTTAATTCTTGATATTTTGAAATAATATGGACTCCATAATTGTTTGCAATAGAAATCATTAATATCGGTATAAGTACTGCAATCAAGCTTAGTTCATAGCCCATAAGTGGCATGAGTCCCATCGAAATTCCAGTCGAGAAAATAACGACCAACATGGGTAAAAACACGCCCCGTTTTTCGCGGAACGAAATAAATAAAAATACAATCATAATTAGCAAGGCAAGTGGCATCAAAAACATCAAATCTCGCGTTGCTTTTTCCTGAACCACGTCTCTGAGATAGAGCATTCCGGTGATATCATAATTCTTTGCACCCCAAGTTTTCGTGACAATCTCTTCCACTTTGGCAATTATTTCCGAATCAGAAAATCCCTCTTCGGGATTGATAATCATAACAGTGTATTTAAAATTTTCGGAAACCAACAGCTTGTATGCCAG
Source organism: Bacteroidales bacterium (assembly GCA_028684405.1). Lineage (GTDB taxonomy): Bacteria > Bacteroidota > Bacteroidia > Bacteroidales > WCHB1-69 > JAQUGA01. The sequence continues at coordinate 38,210 of JAQUGA010000001.1, forward strand.
AGTGTTCGATTTGACATATGCTCTTAATTCCTCTTTCTCTTCTTCGTTTTCAGGAATTATATTAATGGCCGGATCTACAAGCATAAAACCATCTTGGCTACGAATGTGCTTTGATGTGAAAACGGAAATTACATCCGAAAACATCTCGTCATTCGATATTTCGTCGTGTATCGAACTCAGTTTTTCTAAAACACCTCCATCAATAATGTCATCTGCTTTAAAAACCACAATAACGGGGTCGTACTTGCCAAAAACATCTTCTGTCTTCTCAATGTTTAGTTTAGACTCCGTCCCTTGCGGAGTATAACGCATCAAATCTGGGTTGATTTTAGCATCCTTTAGCGGAATGAGAAATGCTAAAAATAGAATTACAGGAATTACAATCAGAAAGTACCTGTAAGGCTTGTTTAAAAGTTTATTTTTCATATTTTAAAAACTATATTTCATTGAAAAAAATATTCCACTCATGATACTCCCAGCATAATCAAATATGGATTCTTTGGGACCATCCATAAACTGACCACCAGCCGACAAGGCTAGCTCATCCGAAAGTTTCCACTTGACTGCAGCACGCATTAATTTCTCATCGGTCGTGAAATTATACAAGAAACTTAAATCGCCAGTGATCGTTTCGTAAAAAAAATCGCGGTGAAGCGTAACCATCATTGCGTGACTGATTTTTTGAGATTGGCTAAAAACCTTATTATTAAAATCTCCTATCTGATGAGCAAGCATATTATTCATATAATTACCTAGTTCGGCAGGGTTGCTTGGAAATAAGGGAACTGGTTTTTCTTCAAAATCTAAAACGTAGCGTCCAATGTATTCTCCTATTATTTTAACTCCAAAAATATCTTTTTCAAGGCCGGCTACATAATAAAATTCAGGATTCGGAATAAAAATGCTGTCTTTATAATCTTCAGTATGATTGTAAGCACCTTCTGCCGTAAACAGCCACGAACCCGCAGGAACACTTAAACTTAATCCCAAACTTGTCTTTTTGTAAAATTCAGCTTGATTTACAAGACTCAAAGATGGAATTATTGCAAAATTATTAATTTTAAATCCATAAAATGGGTCATATCCGTGAAATCCAGTAAGCGAAATATCGGCAAATGAAAATTGTGTTCCAATTCGAGCCGAATAGCTCATGTTTTCAAATGAAATCTCTGGAAGTGTATATTCGTGGAAACTCACCTCTACTTTTTGATCAGCAAATGCAGGGGGAAGCGGCAAATCCATGTCCGAAAGCTCATAATTCATATCAAAAAGATCGTATCTATATATAGATGGTGTGTAAACAGGAATCGCAATAAGTTCGATATTTAACCAATTGGCAGGCTTAATATTTGTTTTCAACATGAAATTAGACATTTGCATATCTTCCATATCGGAACTCAAAAAGAAATAATCCTTTGGACAAACATTGTCTGTTGGATTAAAACTGCTTGCTTTACCATATTTTACAATTCTTTTTCCCAGCGAAACTTCAAAATAGTCGCTACTATATTCTGCAAATGCTTCTTTAAGATCCATGATGGTTTTGTTTTCTCCAAAAAAACTTCCACTTCGTACCCGAAAATCTGTAACAAATCGAGAATTCCCTTTGTTGCCTGAAACCTTTAATCCAAGCTCGCCATACGCAGAAGAGATATCAAACGATTTTGACAACCCATAATAGGTTCCATTGGCAAAACCATTTATTGTAAATGATTTATTGTCAGGAATTGAATCCTGTGCAAAAATGCTACTGCCGAAAAACAGTGCTAATAATAAGATGGGATAAGAAAAAGCTTTCATGTTTTTTTTTGATGTAAAACTAAAGCTTTGATTATGGGATATGGTTATTGTTTTAAAATCTGCACTTGAAGTTGAGGTTCGAGTTTTAAAAGTCGTACTATTTCAGGGAGGGAAATGTGAATTAAGGCCCTTTCCATGTCAAAATGCACTGCAGCAATTAATTTATATTTTCTTTGGATATTTTACAATTTAGCATTTCGACAGTTCGACGGAGTTTATCCCGAGAATCGGGGATCATCGCTCCGCTACACTCAATGTGAAAGAATTCCGCTCAACGACAGACAGAGAATGGCTCGACAACCAAGAACATCTCAACGACCGACCAAGAACTCTCACTCTTTACTATTTTGCATTTTATACTGAAGCGGAGTCATTCCCGTAACATTCTTAAATACCGTAAAGAAAGATGATTTGCTATTAAACCCACAATCGTATCCAATGGCTTCAATAGAATAGAGATTATTGGGGTCTAAAAGTTTCTTTTTCACCGCTTCCACGCGATAGTCATTTATAAATCTGAAAAAGTTTTTTCCAATTTCAGAATTTATCACTTCAGTTAATTGATGTTTTGGAACATCGAGCATTTCGCTCAGCATATTCATGTTTAAATCGGGATTCAGGTAAATTTTCGAACTCTCTACTAAGCGAATTAGTGCCTCTTTTATAGATTCCTTTCGTTCGGTAGAAAGCACCGAATTTTGATATTTTTCCTTAACCTCTTCTAAAGGATTTTCTTCGGTTTGAAAAACTCGCTCTTGCCTTAAACCATAAAAACTTAGAATATAAATAAGTACCAGCAAAGCAGAGTAATTATATACGTACTGTGAAAGTCCGCTTCCGGGAACGCTCACTTGTATAACTCCTAAAATAAGGCTAAATGCACAATATAAATTATATAGAACAACGATGGATATAATCCATTTTAATTTTTTTTCGCTTTCGATGGTAGAAAATTCGTTTTCGAGTTTTTTCCGATGTCTGAAAACCATGGCTGCACTTAGATAATTATATACAAGCCAAGATATTACAGAAGCGATGGAAAACAAAAACCGGAACCACTGCGTGGAGTCATTTTCGAAAAAGTTATGTAAGGTCGATTTTTCCTCAAGTAAATATGATGCAGACTCAAAAACAATGAAAGGAACAAGATGTAAAAGCTGTGAGGCTTTAAGTTTGAATCCGGCCTTTGTAAGCGATCTGATATAAAGAAAAAAAGCAGGGTTGAACAATAAAAATGAACTGGATAAAAGCGGAACACCCCACACTAAATAATCTATTCCACACGTTAAAAACTCAGCAGCTAGCAAAAAGAGCCAGGTAGCAAGAATCCTATCTTGTTTCTGAATATTCTTTTTTGCTGCAACAAGGATAGCTGCAAACAAGCTTTGCGAAAAACCAACCCAAACTATTGTTGTTAACATTTCAGTTTTTTAGGTAAAGATAATTAATTTCCCAATTACGCATTATCGAATGCGAATCGGTAAAAATACAATTTTTCTGGTTTGATGTAGATTGAGTTTTAATAATAAAACATAGATGAAGCAAATACTCAAAAAAGAAAGCATAACCAATTGGTTACGCTTTCTTTAAAAATAATTCTATTTTAATTTGGATTTTAACCTGGCAATAATTTATTTAAAAATACTACCTAAACATCCATCTAACCAATCCGACTTCGCCAACTTGCATCTCTATGACCAGCGAGAGAAGGCTGTTTTCAACTACGGCATAAGCAGTAATATTATCCAATGTTAGAGTTTTTCCATCTTCTGCCAATTTCCAAGTGCCTGTTTTTATGTCGTCGCAACTGTCTTTGATAACATATGACCCATCCGTTTTAAAGTCCCATTTAGAATTCAAATCGCAATCGGTATCAACATTTATACTTAATACGGTCTTGGATATTAAATGCCAATTCTTTACTATCATATTGACTTCCGTTGTTTCTTTTTTACAAGATTGAAAAAGAAATCCAGATGATACTAGGATGGCTAAAATTATTAAACCAATTTTTTGTTTCATTTTGTTTGTTTTAGGTTGTGTTTGTATTCGTAATGCAAAAATATATCTTCTAACACCGATATGTATTACATAATCCCAAATCTAATTTACATCATTCACACTCTCTTAGAAATCCAGACACTGTGACTTCCTGATTATTGCCTTCACATATATAAAAATGCAAACCGTGGGTTCCAAACACAATTTGCAACTCTTAAAAAACATCTGTAAACAGCCATAGAAAGAGCAAATAATAGGTTTTTGAAATATTGACGCTCATTTTTATCCTTTATAATTAAACATGTTTTATCTTTGCAAAGATTATTGTCTAAAACGATTTTGAAAAACACTCTAATACCTGTAATATGGACACTGCAATTCATTCAAATAATGTATTTTCAAAGGTAGAGCAAGCATTTGAAAAGGAGTCAAAACGGAAAAATAAATCTACAGAAATTCCATATATTGCCGTTGATAGTTTCCCTAAACTTGGACTGCTTACAGCCCTTCGATTTATTGAGTGGGTTTCCCAAAATCCAAAAGGAGTAATTAGCCTTCCTACAGGGAAAACTCCCGAGTATTTCATCATGTGGACAACCTATATTTTAAACAATTGGAATGAAAAAAAAGTGTCCACCATTCTCGAAAAATACGGATTAAAAGGCTTGAAAAAACCCTCTTTATCGGAATTGCAATTTGTTCAGATTGACGAGTTTTATCCTATTAGTTCCAAGCAGCACAATAGCTTTTACAACTATGTAATCAATTTTTACTTCAAAGGCTTTGGACTGGATATTAACAAAGCACTATTGATTAATGCCGACAAAATCCCACTACCCGAAGGCAAACATTTTGATGAGGTTTTTCCCGACCACAATGTAGATTTATCTCTTCGTTACAAAGATTGTTCTACATCCTCAGAAAAGCTTCAGCAAAAGGCCATTTTTATGATTGACGAATGGTGTAGCGAATACGAGCAAAAAATTAGAGACAAAGGTGGAATTGGCTTCTTTTTGGGTGGGATTGGCCCCGATGGACACATAGCATTTAATACTCGTGGATCTGATATGCATTCTACAACACGCTTAACTTCTACAAATTTTGAAACACAAGCTGTCGCTGCTGGAGATTTGGGCGGAATTGCAGTTTCAAGCAAACGGAAAGTAATTACCATTGGTTTAGAAACCATCACCTATAAACCAGATGCCGTTGCAATAATTATTGCAGCAGGTGAAGGAAAAGCCGATATCGTTAAACATTCGCTCGAAAACAAACTCACTAATTTTTATCCAGCAACGATTCTGACCAAACTTAAAAATAGTAGATTTTTCTTAACCGAGGGGTCGGCTTCGAAACTCACCGATTCTGTAAAAGCATATTTTCATGAAGCGCCATGGACTGAAGAAAAGACAGAAAGAGCCATTATGGATTTATGCCATAAGTTGCATAAATATGCACATCTAATCACTCTTGACGAGCTTCGAGATGATGAATATTGTATGTTGATTCCCAATTTAAGCGAAAATACAATCGACTCTGTAATCGAAAGCATTACAAAAAAAATAGAATTAGGATTAAAACTTCCTAAAAATGAACGTTTTTTACACACCGGGCCACATCATGACGACATCATGTTGGGTATTTTTCCATACATATCCAATCATTTTCAAGAAAGTTCGAACCGCTTTAATTTTGCAATTCTTACTTCTGGATTTAATGCAGTAACCAACTCTTTTGTTATCGATGCATTAGAAGACACAAAAAAATTCCTTGATAAAGACCAAATTCAAATGGTAGATTATTCGGATTTCTTCGAAGTGGGTTACTTGTACAAATGGGACAAAGATATTTATCATTATCTTACCCGCCTTGGAGCCAAAGATTCCGTGCAAATGCGAAGAGGATTTTGTCACAGAGTTGTTCGTGCGATAACTAAAATTTACGAAGTAAAAACCGTTGATCAACTTCGCGATACCATCAATGAAGTGATAAGGATTTTGAAAAGAAGCTTCGATGGCGAGAAAAACTCGCCAAAAATTCAAAAATTAAAAGGAATGCTTCGCGAATTTGAAGAAGAGTTGGTATGGGCACATTTTGGCATTCAAGGGAAAAACATTAAGCATTTGCGATTGGGGTTTTATAAAGGTGATATTTTTACCGAACAACCTGAAAAAAAACGTGATGTGGAGCCTATTTTAGCAATCCTCGAAAAAACAAATCCAAGCATTATTAGCCTGGCATTCGACCCCGAAGGAAGTGGCCCCGACACTCATTATAAAGTATTGCAAGCAATAGCTGAAGCACTGCGTGAATGGCAAAAAACAAGCGATCTGTCCGATGTCAAAGTTTGGGGATATCGCAACGTTTGGCACCGATTTCATCCGGCTGAGGCCAATGTTATTATCCCGGTATCATTAAACTCTATGACTTCGATGGACAATGTCTTTAGCAGCAGCTATTTGAGTCAGGTTGATGCTCCATTTCCAAGTTTTGAAATGAACGACAAGTTTAGTTTGCTTTCTCAAAAAATATGGGGCGAACAGCTTTCTTCCATCCAGTTACTTTTAGGAAAAGATTATTTTTACCAAAATGAAAATTCGAGACTCAGATCCTGCCATGGACTGATCTTTATGAAAGAGATGTCGGTTGAGGAATTCCTAACCCATGCCCGTAGACTTGAAAAATCGACCGAAGGAGAAATTCAATTATAGATTCTTTTTTATTTTCCGAATGTTATTCACTCTCTGGAATGGAAAACCTATCACGACCATCGGTTAGCCATTCTAATGTGAGTCTGACAAATACATTTTGCTGATAATTGTCTTTCTCGAAAAACAGACCTATATCTCCATTTGATAAAACAGTCAAGGAAGAGTATGCAGCACTTCCTGCATAAATGGTTTTTCCTTCTGTCCACGTTTTTCCTTCGTCGTAGCTAATTCGGATGCTCATGTTTTTGCGTTCGTCTTTCATTTTTGCATTTGCAAACAGGAGTCTGTTATTATCTGCCCCTTTGTTGATGGAAGTATATCGAATTATACTGGCATTGCAAGCGGGATCAATAAGAGCAGAATCGGGTTTGGAAAGCCACGTTAAGCCTTCATCATTAGATGTGTGAACGAACCTGAGACCAGCTCCTTGCACGCGGCTGTTTATCATCCAAGTGCCGTCTGATAATTCAACTATTTTTGATTCATCCGCCGGAACAATCGGGTTGTCAATAAAGTACCAAGTTTCACCATGATCGTCACTTCCAAATAAATAAAGTCCCTTTTCTAAATTTACCAAAGTGTGAATTAATTTACCGCTTTGGGTTTGAATTCCTCGTCCAGAAGTAATAAATTTGAAATCATGATGCCATTCGGGTTTTGTGATTTGTGAACTTATGTCCTCTGGCTGACTCCACGTTTTTCCATTATCAGTACTTTTTATCACCTTTAAATAGTACACATCTTTTTCGTTTTCTAAATCCATAAAATTAAAAAACAGAAAAATTGTTCCTGTAATTTCATCAACAATCATCGAAGGATCGGAAGCAGATTTTCCCAAAGGATAGTCGACAATTGTTTCAATTTCCGACCATGAATCGCCATTATCCTTGCTCCTGCGAATCACAATATTAATATCGTTACTCCATTTTAAATCGCCGCACGAAGGCACTCTTTGGTCTATAGCGGCAATTAAATCTCCATTGGGAGCCGTAACAATTGCTGGAATTCTAAAACAAGAAACTCCCTTTTGCATTTCAGACGAAAATAGATTTATCAATTTAGGAGTTCCAAAATCCCTATTTTCATTCTGAGGATAAAGTTTTAAAAACAGGGCTGAAAAGAGAATTATAAAAAACGTTTTCATGAAATAAATAGTTTAATTGAACAAAAATAGACAAAAACCATAGGAAGACACAAAATAAATGGAATAATCAAAACTTGGCAATTTGATGGCTCTGTGAAGCGATGAAAATAGATGCGTTTTCTCCAGAAAACTTATCCTCTATGCAACTGCTATATGGGCATGACCAGTGGAGGATTGAAATTGTTTGCGAAAATTTAGGAAATGTTTAGGAGTGAATTTTGATAGTTTTTTTGTTTTTATTTGTTCGGATGAGATACTTAAATATGTAATAATTTCAGAAGTCTTTTTTCTAAGCTTAATATGCAATGACTTGATTTTCAGTGCATTACAAGCAGGCTGTGCTTTATTGCGTCTTTTTATTAATCTTTCTTTTCCACAAATATGTTTCTACATAGATGTAATAATATAAAAATCAGCTTATTGTGAATTGTGAAACTAAATTTAACAAAAAAACATTAGAATTGTTCTAATTTAAGACAACCTTCTCTGTTTTTTAAATGTCTATTATAAAAACAAAGTATAAACTTAATACTTAAAGCTATGAAAACAATACATAAAATATTATTATGGGGTTCTTATGTTGCTATTATTGGTACTTTAATACTAATCTCTTATCTTTTCAGTTATTAATTTTACTAGTTAATATTCCCCTTCGGCTATTTTTTAAAAAAGTAGCCGTTTTTTTATTCCAAAATATCGGGTGTTTCACTGTTGCACTTACAGCAGTGAGAATCGAAAATGTCTTCGGGAAGGATATCGGGATTGGATTTCATTGGATGTCCTTCCATCGACCACTGAATAATGCCTCCCGTAAGGATGTAAACCTCTTTATAGCGTTGTTTTAGCAGAAAGTCATGTGCTTTTTCACAGTGAATTCCAGTAAGACAAACCAAGATTATTTTTTTGCTTTTTGGAATATTTTGATAGTTCTTTTCAAAAGTACTAAATGGAAAATTAAATACATTAAAAACATCCATTGATTTATCTGCAAACTCAAAGTCTTCTCGTAAATCAATAAAAAGAGTATCAATCCCTACACTATTAAGTGCTTCTGCCGACGTAATTTCTTTTGTTTCGTATTGAGTATTCATGTTTGTTTGTTATTTAAAATTCGTCGAAATTATAAGAACCGGGACCTGTTCTCATAATTTCAAAATATTTTCGTAAAAGATTTTGTCCCGCAATGTATGGACTAACTTCACCGCTGGCAACCCTTTTTTCTAAGTCTTTTATCATCGGTTTTATTTCCGGAGAGTGGTAAAAATGTTGGTTTAAGTGCCGATTGACAAATTCATTTAAGATGTAAATAGATTGTTTATTTCTTTTATTGTCAAAATAGCCATTCCCTTTTGTGAGTTCAACATATTCATTGATAATGTTTTGAATGTGTTCAACTCCTTGATGGGTTAAAGCGGAGCATGTTTCGGCAAAGGCTTGCCACTGCGATTCGCTCGGAGGAAACAAACGCAAGGCAGAAGTGTATTGACTTTTGGCCAAAGAGGCTTTGTTGATATTATCTCCGTCTGCTTTGTTAACGACCAGTAAGTCAGCCATTTCCATAATTCCACGTTTGATGCCTTGAAGTTCGTCGCCAGCTCCCGAAAGCATCAACAATAAAAAGAAATCCACCATCGAGTGAACTGAAATTTCGGACTGGCCTACGCCAACCGTTTCAACAATTATTCGGTCGAAGCCAGCAGCCTCGCACAAAACAATAATTTCTCTGGTTTTACGAGCTACGCCACCCAATGATCCAGCTGAAGGCGAAGGACGAATAAATGCATTTTTGTCTACAGCAAGTTCTTCCATTCGGGTTTTGTCGCCCAAAATACTTCCTTTTGAACGTTCGCTGCTCGGGTCAATAGCCAATACTGCCACTTTATGACCATTTGCGGTTAGTAGTTTTCCAAAAGATTCAATAAATGTACTTTTTCCCACACCAGGAACACCCGTAATTCCAATTCGAATGGATTTTCCAGAATGAGGCAAACAAGCATCAATAACCTCTTGTGCAAGTGCATAGTGTGCAGGCAAAGAACTTTCAATCAAAGTAATAGCCATGCTCATAACAACGATGTCGCTGGCTAAAATTCCTTCAACATATTCCTCTTTTGTTAATACTCTTTTTTTTCTCTTGTACTTCTGAGAATAGGGGCTCATCGTTGATGGACGATCAATGCCTTCGTTGACTTTCAATGCCGATTCAAATTTTTGCTCTTCTTCCTTTTTCATGCTAATCAATCTTGAGTTTCAAAAATATCTCATCCAAATCTATCGACTCCTCAATCTCCCAATTTGCTTTGACCGCAAATGGCTTTTCTAAAAAATGTTTAGGCTCAGGCTGCATTTTCGTAAAGTAATTGCCGGTATCCCATCTGCCATTATTATTTATGTCGAAAACAAATGCCATTCGATAGGTTTTTGGTAATTTGTTTCTGTAATGTAAATCTTCAGAATTGAAAATTGTAGTTTCTTCGAGTATTTTACCTTGTTCATCCACCAGTTGCACCAGAACGGGAACCGTTTGATTGTATTTGATTTTTGCTGTAAAATGACCATAATCGGCTTCGTCTCTGACGTTAATGAGCTGATTGATAGAGTCATTCGTTAAGCCGTTATATCCAATAATAATTGAGTCGGGAATGGAAATTGCGTATTTTGATTTTGCTAATTTTTCAAAAGATAGCATCACTCTTTTAGGCAAACTCTCATTGATAAACATTTTTCCAGAAAGCGTATCCACTTCATCTTTGATCATTGTAAAATCTTCATTTAAAATTTCTTTTATTGGAAAAGAAAATTCAATATATGTTGGCAAAAAGGCATGTTCGCCATCAATCAAGCTCCCAAAAAGGTGATTCGAAGCTTCTACTCCTCTTTTGACGCCTCTGCGAGGAGGTTCCTGCTGTGTAGTGAATTTCAAAGTGTCGGCAAAATTCAAATCTGAAACTTTTAGTAAAATGGTGTCAACCGACATCTCCAAATCGTAAATTTGAACACTGTCTTTTGTCGTATTAAATTCAAAATAAAAACGTTCATTTTTTATACTTTCATTGAGAACTGAAAATTCAATTTCTTGGTATGGATTTTTAAAAGCCAGAGTTTGTAATCCTTTTGCCGTTGAAAAAGAGCGGTTTATTCTTTGGATAGTATCGGCATGAGTAAATAGGTATAAATCAATAAAATCACTTTCGGAAATATCTGCAAGTGGTTTGCTTTCAATCATTTCATTATGAAAAGCAAAAGCTTCACTTGCCAAATCAGAAATCATATTGTTGTTTTTGTCCAAAAGGGCATAAATTGCATACCTTCCTTCTGCTAAAAATGAAAATGCAAATTCACCAGTTTCATTTGTTTTTGTGAGGTAGTAGGGTTTTTCAGTAATAGGAAGTGAATCGATATCCGATTTATAAAGAACCACCGACACCTCTTTTTCGGGAAGCAGCGTTTGAGCATTCACCACTTTTCCTTTTATCGAATTGCTGTCGATAAATGAGCCGGTCGAAAATATGTAAGTAAGTGTTTTAATTGTGTTGTTTTCGGTAATATCTCGAATGCAATTCGCAAAATTAATCGAGTAGGTAGTATTGCTTTTTAAAGTGTCTTTTATGTTTACGATCAGTACTTTTCCTTTGGTTTTAAACTCGGGAGAGTGGCTTAATGGAGGAGAAATAAGCACATTATTATTCGGATTTTGCAAAGAAAAGAACTCGTCAAAACTAAGTTTGAATTCATTTTGAGTAACATGAGTTGATCTTTGCTCAGGACTTGTTCTCAAAAGTTTTGGAGGCTCGGTGTCCCGCGGTCCGCCCGTGGGAGCCAATATTTGAGCACACGACCAAACCCCAAATGCCAAGCCAATAAAAAGTATGTTTCGTAAAACTTTCATGCCCCAAAAGTACAGATTTAAACGATAATGAACGCTTTTTTTTTGATGTTTTGTGATGGACTTCAGAATTCTTATCTTGTTTTTTGAAATTTGTTTCATTGTTAATTGAAAAGCAGCTGATTCAAAACTTTGAATCAGCTGCTTTTATTTGTATTTTTAAGAAAACAAAGAACTCTCTTAAAAGAGTAACTATATGTTTTTTAGAATGACTGCCGTTCCCATTCCACCGCCAATACAGAGTGAAGCGAGACCGAATTTTGCATTGCTGCGTTTCATCTCATAAATTAAACTTACGGTAATTCTGTTTCCAGAAGCTCCAATGGGGTGACCAATAGCAATGGCTCCACCGTTTTTATTGCAAACTTCTTCAAACCACTCTTTTGTCACACCGTGATCTGCGGATAATTGAGTCATAACACCCAAAGATTGAGCCGCAAAAGCTTCGTTTAATTCCAAAACGTTCATGTCTTGTAATTTCATATTTGCTTTTTTTAGTACATTTGCAATGGCAGGAACGGGACCCATTCCCATAATTGAAGGATCTACTCCGCCTTGTCCAACGGCAACAATTTCCACCAAAGGAGTTAGGTTATATTTTGCAACTGCTTCTTCCGAAGCCACTAATACAAATGCAGCTCCATCGTTGATTCCAGATGCATTTCCAGCGGTTACGGTTCCGTCTTTTTTGAAAGCAGGACGCAATTTCGCTAGTTTTTCAAGATTTGAAGAACGATTAACAAATTCATCTGTGTCAAAAATAATGGTTTCTTTACGGGTGACGATTTCAACAGGAACGATTTCATCTTTAAATCTGCCAGCATCAATAGCTTTGGCAGCATATTGTTGTGAGCGATATGCAAAAGCATCTTGTTCTTCGCGAGAAATATTGTATTTTTCAGCAATGTTTTCTGCTGTAATTCCCATGTGTAAATCGCTGAAAGCATCGGTTAATCCATCCAAAATCATGCAGTCAATAACTTTCATATCGCCCATTTTTACTCCGTTACGAATTGCAGCAGGCAATAAAAACGCAGCACCCGACATGCTTTCGGTTCCACCGGCTAAAATCACATTGGCTTCTCCAGCTTTGATGGCTGTGTATGCATTGTTAATGGTTTTCATTCCACTGCCACAAATCATATTTACTCCATAAGCGGGTACTTCTACCGGAATTCCTGCTTTGATGGCTGCTTGACGAGCAACACCTTGTTTTTGTCCTGCGGATAAAACATTTCCTACAGAAACCTCATCAATAATTGCTGGGTCAATTTTGGTCTCTTCTAGGATTTGTTTAATGACGATAGCACCTAAATCGGCAGCACTAGTAGTCGCCAATGAACCGCTAAATTTTCCAACTGCCGTTCTTTTGGCAGCAACAATAAAAATTTTACTCATAATATAGTGTTTTTATTTTTTTATAAACTAATCCTTACATCCTCATTGGAGCCACCTCTGCAGGAATAATTAACGCTGCTTCTGTATTTGCCTTAATGTCTTCGATGCTAAATTCGGGATGTATCTCTTTTAAAACAATGCCTTCGGGAGTCACTTCCAGAACGCACATTTCGGTCACAATTAAGTCAACTTGTCCGGCAGCTGTAAGAGGCAAAGTGCATTTTTTTAATATTTTCACTTTTCCATTGGCGGTATGTTCCATGGCTAAAACCACTTTTTTGGCACCTACGATTAAATCCATTGCTCCGCCCATTCCAGGTGTTCTTTTTCCAGGAATTGACCAATTTGCAAGATCGCCTTTTTCATCCACTTGCATGGCACCCAAAACGGTTACGTCAACGTGACCGCCTCTAATTACCATAAAAGAGGTAGCACTGTCAAAAGAAGACGCACCTTCAAGAGCTGTGATGTAGCCACCGCCAGCATTGATTAGATTTTCGTCTTGTTTGCCTTCCTCTGGCGAAGGGCCCATGCCCAACAAGCCATTTTCCGACTGTAAAGTCACTTTTACATCTTTAGGGATGTAATTTGGAACTAAAGTTGGTAAACCGATTCCTAAATTTACCACATCCCCGTTTTTTAATTCTAAAGCTACGCGTCTTGCGATCACTTCACGTATTTGATTTTTATCCATGATAAGATTTTTTTATTAACCGTTAATTCTTCTATTTAATTCTTGGGCAACATACGAAGCCACATCGTCTGCGTATGAATTCATGCTAAAACCAGCATCATATCCCAGTTCTTTTGCCAATTCGTGTGAAATTCTGGGGCCACCACAAATAAGCAATACTTTCTCGCGAAGTCCTTCTGCTTCTAGCATTTCAACTAATTCTGTCAAGTTTTTAATGTGAACATCTTTTTGAGTCACCGTTTGCGAAACCAACAAAACATCGGCTTTCATTTCAATGGCTTTGGCAATAAACTCATCGTTGGGAACTTGACTGCCCATATTTAAGGCTTCAAACATTTCGTAACGTTCCAAGCCAAAGTGACCGGCATAGCCCTTCATGTTCATAATGGCGTCGATGCCAACTGTGTGAGCATCCGTTCCGGTACTTGCTCCTACAACGACAATTTTACGACCTAAATTTTCTTTGATAAAAATGTCGGTTTCGTCCATGTCCATTACCGTAGATTCCACTTTGGGAACATGAATGCTTGAATAGTCAACTGTGTGTGTGCATGAACCATAGCAATTGAAAAAAGTAAATCCTTTTGTAAGTTCTTTATAATAAACAACTTGTGGATTCTCGAACCCCATTTTTTTCATAAGTTGTTTTGCAGCTTCAATTGCTTCATCATTGCACGAAACAGGCAATGTGAAACTGATTTGTGTTTTACCATCATTCATGGTATCGCCATAAGGCTTGATTTTTGTTAAATCAAGCGAAGTATCTTGATTTTTTTCATCCATTGAATTTAAACCGCTCATATCTTTTTGATTCTTTTTCTGATTAATAATTAAAATTGCCTATCGGTTTTTCATAAGCTCCACAAAAGGATTGAAATAATAAGATCCTTTTTCAACCACTCCATCCAAACCTTTACCGCCGTTTTTTGGACGTTTAATATCGGCAAACATCCCTTTTTCGAGTGCCGTGAAAAGTCCCACTTTGTCGATGTTTTCAAGGGTTTCTAAAGCATCGTTTAATACTTTTTCGGCTCGTTTTTGAATGATTCCACCTTTTTTAAATTCAACTTCTTCTCCAATATTTTTCATGCTGTTGAAAACATATTTAGCATTTTCGATGGCTAAATAACGATCCGACATAAATGGGGTGTGAACCGCCTCTGTAATCATTCCAAGCAGTTGAATCCCTTGTCCAGTCCATATGGAAATTTCGTTGAACAAAGCATTTTGAATTTGTCCTCTGAAAATATTTCCAGTCATAAATTTTGTTGGAGGCATATATTTTAAAGGAGCTTTTGGGAATATTTCTCGAGTCATTTGAGCCTGAGCCAATTCGTATAAAAATCCGTTTTCGAGTTCGGGATCCATTTCAAAAGCGTGACCCAATCCCATTTGTTCTTCTGGAATTCCAGCCAAAAGAGCCAATTGTTCGTTGATTAAATCCGAAGCCAAAACCGTGTGTGCTTCTTCAAAAGCATCTGCGGTAGTCAAATAATTATCCTCCCCAGTATTGATGATTACACCTGCAAAACCGTTGATAACTCTGGAAAAATATTGATCGATTAAAGTTCTTTGCATATTAATATCGCGGAACAGAATTCCATAAAGTGCATCATTTAGCATCACATCCAAACCTTCCAAAGCGCCCATGGCAGCAATTTCGGGCATGCATAAGCCAGAACAATAATTGCACAAACGAATGTAGCGTCCTACTTCTTCGCCCACTTTGTCAAGGGCATTTCGCATAATTCGGAAGTTTTCTTGCGTTGCAAAAGTGCCACCAAAACCTTCGGTAGTTGCTCCGTAAGGAACAAAGTCGAGCAAACTTTGACCCGTCGTGCGGATCACTGCAATAATATCCGCTCCTTGACGAGCGGCCGCTTCGGCTTGCAAAACATCTTCATAAATATTTCCTGTGGCAACAATGACGTACAAATATGGTTTGGGTCCTTCGCCAATAGTTGATAAATATTCTTTCCGGCGGTTTTTGCGGGAATTTATTTTCTCAATACTTTCTGTAATATAAGGTTGAATCGCTTTTTGAATCGCATCTGTTGAATTTATTTTTAAACTCACGATGTTAAATTGCTCAAAAGCTATTTTTTCAGCTATTTTTTGGGGCGTTAAACCCGTTTCCAAAATGGCATTTCCAATATAAAATAAAACTCCTTCACCCAAAACATTTTTCTCTTTCAATGCGTCAATAACCACATTGGGAAGCGGTACTTCAAATTTATCTACACCATTAATTCCAATTAAACGACAAAGCGTTCGCTCCACAGCAACGGAAGTGTAATCTTCTACAAATTTTTGTACACCCTTCGCAATGTTTTTGGATACTTGTTTAGCCTTTTCTACTTTCGTAAAATCCAAATTAAGCTTCGATTCTTGCATAAATAGTTGATTTTTATATAGTTAAGTCTTGATATTTCGATTATTTTTTCTAAAAAGCGATTAGGCTTCAAAGATAAAAAAAATTTGTTTGTTAAAGGCAAAAAAGACATTTTTCAATGGTGAAAGTACTTTAAATTAAAAATATTTTAACTTTATATCTTTAACTCCAGAAATTGTATATTTTGAAAAATCACAATACGCAGTCAAATTATCTGTTTTTCAATAAAAAACAAAGCTCTCATTTTTGAAATAATGATTGCCTCGCATTTTTTTCGTAATTTTACCCCAAATATTAGAAAATGGTAGATATTGGAAAAATGAATAAATTAACCGTTGTAAAAATGGTTGATTTTGGTTTATATCTAGATGGAGGCGAAAGAGGAGAAATTTTATTGCCTCAAAATGCAGTTCCCGAAAATGTGGAAGAAGGCGATGAGTTGGATGTTTTTATCTATTTCGATTCGGAAGATAGAATTATTGCCACGACTCAAGAACCTTTTGCAATGGTGGGAGAGTTTGCCCTATTGCGTTGCGTAGATGTGAGCGCTGTAGGTGCTTTTTTAGATTGGGGATTGTATAAAAACGTCTTGGTTCCCTTCCGAGAGCAAAAGATGAAAATGCAAGTAGGACGTTCTTATTTGGTTTTTCTTTATGTGGATGAAGAGAGCGATCGCATTGTAGCATCCGCTAAAATTGACCGTTTTTTGGACAACGAGATGCCTTTTTTTGAGCCTGGCGATGAGGTTGATATTGTTGTTGCCGACCTTACAGATATTGGCTACAAAGCCATTGTAAACAACGCTTTTTGGGGAGTAATTTACCTTAATGAAGTTTTTGAGCCTTTAAATAAAGGTGAAAAAATGAAAGCCTACGTAAAAAAAGTACGCGAAGATGATAAAATTGATCTGAGCATTCATCGCTACGGATACCGCAAAGTGGAAGATTCTCTTCAAAGAATTCTGGATAAAATAGAACAAGAAGGCGGCGAAATACAACTTTCGGACAAGTCTTCCCCCGAAGAGATTTATGATGTTTTCGGAATAAGTAAAAAAACTTTTAAACAAGCCATAGGGGCTTTATACAAACAAAGATTAATCGATATTTCTAAGGATTCAATCAAAAGACTTCGTTCTCATGAGTAAAAAAAGAAACACGCTTCCTGATTCAAAACCAAAAGATAATCGCAAAAGTTTCCAAGTGTCGGAACCAATTGAATTAATGGAGTTTTTGAAACTGTGCTTTCCTGATAAAAGCCGAACTGCCGTTAAATCTTATTTGACTCACCGTCAGGTATATGTTAATAATCAGATTATTACACAATACAATCATCGCTTAAAGCCATCGGATGTAGTTTTGATTTCGGAAACAAAAATTCCAACCTCGAAAGAATTTGTGGGTTTGACCATTTTGTACGAAGACGATTACTTGATTGTGATTGATAAGGCTTCGGGCTTGCTTTCAATAGCCACAGCGACTGAAAAAGACAATACTGCATACAGTCAGCTCCGCAACTATGTCAAAAACGTAAACGAACGCAATAAGTTGTTTATTTTGCACCGTTTAGATAAGGATACTTCTGGAGTAATGATGTTTGCAAAATCGGCAGAAATTCAGGAAGAGATGCAGAAAAACTGGCAACGATATGTTACCAAACGAACTTATTTAGCCGTATTGGAAGGAGCCGTAGAAAAGGACAGTGGCTCGGTTTCGTCGTGGGTCTTTGAAGATCAAGCACATAAAATGGAAAGTACCGATGAGCAAAAGGGTCGACAAGCTGTAACTCATTTTAAAGTGGTCAAACGCAAAGAGAATTTCACATTGGTGGAGTTTGAATTAGATACAGGCAGAAAAAATCAAATAAGAGTCCATGCACAAAGCATGGGGCATCCGATTTGTGGCGACCGAAAATATGGCGGCAAACCTTCGCCATTCGGACGACTTGGATTGCATGCCAATATCTTGGAATTTACACATCCTATTTTTCAAACCACTATGCAGTTCAGAAGTCCCATGCCATTTAGAATGTTTAGAAGATAAATTCAGAATTTCTAATTGCCTAAATGAAACGTTTGTAATTTCAAAGTATTGATTTGGATTTTTTTAATTTTCAAAAATATTTTATTTTGCCAAAATCTACTTAAATAAAATTAATTCATTGAAAAATACTATGTTTTTGAATTATACTTTGTATTTTTGCCATTGAAACTATTATGGAGAATGTAGAGGAGTTTTGAAAAAGATGAGCTCGAAATCCGTGAAGTTTCCAATAATTATGCGAAAAAAATATAAAATCATGATAGTTAATAACAGAGCAAAGTTTTTTCCAGATGTTACCGATGACCAATGGAACGATTGGAAATGGCAATTAAAAAACCGAATTGAAACACTCGATCAATTAAAAAAGTACATCAAACTTACTCCACAAGAAGAAGAGGGGGTGAAGGAGTCGTTGAAAACCTTGAGAATGGCAATCACGCCTTACTATTTGTCGATTATTAATACCGAAATTAGTAATTGTCCTATTCGTAAACAAGCCATCCCAACAGGTGCTGAGACTTTCCAGTCGGATGCTGATTTATTGGATCCGCTTCACGAAGACGAAGATTCGCCAGTACCGGGACTTACGCATCGCTATCCAGACCGAGTTTTATTTTTAATTACCGACATGTGTTCGATGTATTGTCGTCACTGCACCCGCCGTCGTTTTGCTGGACAAACCGATAGCGAATCGCCTTCGGAACGCATTCAAAAAGCCATCGATTATATTGCTAAAACGCCCGTTGTACGCGATGTTCTGCTTTCTGGCGGCGACGCTTTAATGGTGAGCGACAAAATGTTGGAATCTATTATTCAACGCTTGCGTGCCATTCCACATGTTGAAATTATTCGCATTGGAACTCGTACGCCTGTTGTTTGTCCACAACGTATTACCGACGATTTGGTAAATATGTTGAAAAAATATCATCCCATCTGGCTAAATACACATTTCAATCACCCGAACGAAGTTACACCCGAAGCGACCGAAGCTTGTGCAAAACTGGCAAATGTTGGAATTCCTCTTGGAAACCAATCGGTATTGCTTAGAGGTGTCAACGATTGCGTTAGTGTAATGAAAAAATTGGTCCACGATTTGGTTCGCATCAGAGTTCGTCCATATTATATTTATCAATGCGACCTTTCGATGGGATTGGAACATTTCCGCACGCCTGTTTCAAAAGGAATTGAAATTATCGAAAACTTGCGAGGACATACGTCCGGTTATGCCGTTCCCACTTTTGTGGTAGATGCTCCGGGCGGTGGTGGAAAAACCCCAGTAATGCCCACGTATGTCATTTCCCAAAGTCCTGGAAGAGTAGTTCTTCGAAATTTTGAAGGAGTTATCACAACTTACACCGAGCCAGAAGCATACAAAAATGAATGTACGTGTGATGGTTGCCAAGACATGAAATCAAGCGGAGTTGCTTCTCTTCTTCATGGCGATCAGCTTTCGCTCGAGCCAGAAAATTTAGAACGCAAGAAACGCAATCACTAATTCTATTATATGTGAATAAAAAAAGCTGTCCAATGGGCAGCTTTTTTTGTAATAACTATTTTCTGTTTTTTTCTTCAATATTTTTTACGTACTCCATATTTCCCTTCAGTTTTCCAAACCCCAATCGTTCAAATGGAGTTCCTTTAAAAAGTTTTTTAAATGCTGAAGGAGAATCCAGAGCTTCTAAATCGGAGTCGTTTAATTTTGCTAAAGTCTCATTATAAAGTGCAGGATGGAAGTCGTTTGTGCTTTTTGCATTGTGTGGACAAACCGCCTGACAAACATCGCAGCCCATTATGTTTTTGTGTTTTTCGGCAGGCAAAATATCTTTGATGTTTCCTTTGTGTTCAATGGTTAAGTAGGACAAACATTTGTTTGCATCTATCACGTATGGGGCAACAATAGCACCTGCCGGACAAGCATCCATGCACTTGGTGCACGTACCGCATTCGTTTTTAGCAATTTGACTTTCGCCAGAAAATTCTAAATCGAACAAAACGCCTCCCAAGAAATACCACGAACCTTTTTGGGGAATAATCAAACATGAGTTTTTTCCAATAAATCCCAATCCTGCCTTAAGAGCCAAAGAACGTTCAAAAATAGGTTTGGTATCGACAAAAATATCCCATTTTAAATTTGGATATTGAGAGATTGTTTTGACTAAAATTTCTCTTAAAATGCTTTTCAAAACATGGTGATAATCATTTAGCAGTGCATAACGTGACACTTTGTAGGCAGAAAAGTTTTTATAAAAATTGTTGTTATACGGAATGGCAACAATGGCATACGAACGAGCTCCTTCAAAAAACTGACTGGGATTTAATCGCAATTCTTGGTTGTTCTCCATCCATTTCATTTGTGCATGGAAGCCCTTTTTGAGCCATTCTTGATAGTGAAAAAAATCTTCAGACATTGGTTCCAGGCTGCCAAAAACACATTCTAGTCCGTTTGCTAAGCTCAGTTTTTCAAAATCTTGAAAAAAACTATTCATTGAGATTAAAATTGATGGGCTTATATCGGTCGGGAATCCGTATAGAAGTGGGGCCGGGGACATTTACACGAAATGATTCGTTTGTAAAAATAGCTTTTAAATTTGCTCCGGGTACCAAAATATTCCAATTTAAAGGAAATGATTGTCCGTCTACTTCTTGAAAATCAGTATATTGTACAGTCATTTTTTGCATGCTCCGACCGTCTTCTATTTCGTTTTTTGTTATTTTCGATTGAGTTTTGGAAAATAAAATCCGTTGAGATAGGAAGATTTTGTCCTTCCGATGTTTGCGATGGAGGGATGAAAACTCAATAATATTATCTTGTTCGGCAATGTTGAATGAATTGTCAAAGTTTTTGAAATCTGTGGCAATGATGAGCGATTGCAGCATGTCGAAATTTAAATGAACGCCAAACATTTTGTAAAAAATGGAATAGTCGCCTACGTAATAAGTCATTTCCAGACGATTCATATATTTCACACTGTCTTTTGTAATAACCGCTCTAGCTCCTTCAATGCCAAATTTGCTAATATTGATATAGATGAGACTATCTTTTCTGTTGACTAAAAAAATAGTAGCTTTTTGCTGATCATCTTCGCCTCCAATTTCGGCTTTGATTCGGGTAGAAATCCATTGATAATCGACCTCTTTTGCCAACAAATCAATCGCTTGAGCAGGCAGTGTTTGTTCTTTTGGGACATTGATATTTGGTTGATTACTAGCATTCTCCATTTCAAATGGAACTTTTGTGTTCGATTTAAAAAGTTTGCACGAATTAAAGAAAATGCTAACTAAGAATATAAAAAGAAAAGTGAATATATATCTTTTTGTCATGTTGAAATAATTAGAAACAACAAAAGTAGTAATTATCTCTGATTATCCGTTCTTTCTGCATTAGGTCTCTTGTGCTTTTTTATAAATTTTTATTTTTCATAAAAGGAAAACGAACAGGATAAAGTTTCTCAATTCGAACGAAAAAAGGAGACATCTATTTTGTGATTTATTAATTTATTATTTTCTTAAAAAAACCTTGTTTTCCTTAGATGTGAGATTTGCCCTGAAAAAAATCTTGTATATTTGCATAAAAATAGGAATCTTATGAGTTTTATGTTTTTGCACAAACCGACCCCCAAAAAATCGAGATATAAACCGGTTTTTTATAAAAATGAGAGCGAAGAGCTTAACGAAGAGAGGAAAAAGTTCAATATTCCAAACAATAAAGAATTGAGTCTTCAGGATAAAATTCGTTTGTCATGGTCGAGGGAACGAAAACATGAAGGGTTTTCAAAAGAATCCATCCTAAAAACATTTATTGTCCTACTGTTGTTAATCCTAGTCATACTTTTTGTCAAAATAGGATAAATATAAACAGAACAGCGAATTATGTCAGACATCATCCAACTACTTCCCGACCATATTGCAAACCAAATTGCTGCTGGCGAGGTCATTCAGCGACCTGCTTCAGCCATTAAAGAACTTGTTGAAAACTCCGTAGATGCTCAGGCTTCAGAAATTGAAATTATTATAAAAGATGCCGGGCGAACGCTTATGCAAGTGGTTGACAACGGCAAAGGAATGAGCGAAACCGATGCACGTCTTAGTTTCGAGCGTCATGCCACGTCCAAATTGCGAACGGCCGAGGATTTGTTTAATATCCAAACTTTAGGCTTTCGGGGCGAAGCACTTGCTTCCATCGCAGCCATTTCTCATTTAGAATTAAAATCGGCCACAGCCGATAGCTTGAGTGGAACACATATTATTTTGGAAGGTTCTAAAATAATTGACCAAAGTCCTTGCTCTTGTCAAAAAGGAACTTCTATTGCCATAAAAAACCTCTTTTTCAATGTTCCAGCAAGACGCAGTTTCTTGAAATCCGAAAATGTCGAATTTAGCCATATTGTAGAAGAATTTTATAGAATTGCCATTATACATCCTGATATTGCTTTTTCGTTGTACCATAATGATAAAATCATTTACAAACTTCCCAAAAGTTCACTCAAAAGCAGGATTGTGGGATTGCTTGGAAAAAGCTACAACGAAAAAATGGTGACCATCGAACAGGAAACTGATTTTTTACAAATCACAGGTTTTGTAGGCAAACCTGATATTGCTAAAAAAACAAGAGGGGGACAGTATCTTTTTGTAAACAATCGTTTTTTCAGACATCCATATATTCATAATGCCATCACTAGAGCCTATCAGGAACTGATTCCCGATGGATATTATCCTTCTTATTTTATTTTGCTCGAAGTGGATCCCAGAACTATTGATGTGAATGTTCATCCAACGAAAACGGAAATTAAATTTCAGGATGAAAGGCTGATTTATGCTGTAATTCATTCTACTACTAAAAAAGCACTTGCTGAAAATAGCTTGACTCCTTCGTTGGATTTTGAAACTGAACAGTTTTTTGATTTAAACTTTCCTAAAGATAAAGTTGTTCAGCAACCAACCATTAAAATTGACCCCAATTACAATCCCTTTTCTGCGCCATTGGGATCAAAATCAACGCACAATCATGTTCCCGACCAACGACAAATAAACAATTTAGAAAACTGGGGAAAGTTATACACACCTTCCGAAGTTCCAAGTTCGGAAAACATAGCTGTACCAGCAGCGGAAGTAGTTCAAACTCAAATTCAAGACAACGACTATAGCAGTTCGTTTATCCAATTATACAACACTTATATCGTTACCAAAATTAAATCTGGATTGATTTTGATTCATCAAAATGCAGCCCATGAAAGAATTTTGTACGAACGTTTTATGAAACGCATGAATGAGCACGGAAGTGGATGTCAACAACTTCTGTTTCCGATTACACTTGAACTCAATCCGGCCGATGCCGAGATTTTAATTGAAATTAAACCAGAACTCGAAAGCATTGGTTTTGGAATTTCAGATTTTGGCAAAAATGCTTTTCTAATTGAAGGCACTCCTTCCGATATTGAAACTTCAAATATTAAAGAAGATATTGAGAAATGGATCGACTCCTACAAAAGCAATATGATGACCGCAAGAGTCGACCGCAAAACGAACGTTGCCAGCTCTATGTCAAAAAACCTAGCTGTAAAAACAGGGAAGTTTCTTTCGCAAGAAGAGATGGAAGCTCTTGTTAATGAGCTGTTTGCTTGTGCAGCTCCGCTAGAATCACCAAGCGGTAAAAAAACCATTAAAATCTTATCAAAAGAGGACTTAAGTCAATTTTTTAATTAATTTCGCACTATGAATATGTTATCCCCGAGAGGCTTTAAAGTCCTTCCCCCCGTAGTAAAAAACCTGCTTATTATTAATGGTTTGTTCTTTTTGGCAACCATCACTTTTTCGCAAGGTCTGGGTATTGACTTATATGATTATTTAAGCCTGAAATATTTTGGTTCGGATCTGTTTCAACCGTATCAGCTCATTACTTATATGTTCATGCACGGAAGCTTTGGTCATCTGTTTTTCAATATGTTTGCCCTTTGGATGTTTGGTTCTTCCATTGAGAATTTTTGGGGTCCCAAACGATTTCTATTTTTCTATCTCTTTGCAGGAATTGGTGCTGGATTATCGCATTATGCCGTCTATTTTTTCGAAATAAACCCACTTATATCTTCCATTGATCAGTTTTTGCTTAATCCGAATGCTACTGATTTACAATCTATTATTGCTTCTCATAAATTTATGGTTTCGCAGCAATATCCCGATATATATTATGCGTTTTTCAAATTTGACGATGCCGTTAAAACTCTAAATACAAATCCAAATGATGTTGTATCACTTCAAACTTCGGTAAATTTTTTGGAAACTTATCGTTCATTTTACCTTAATCTTCCCAGTGTAGTGGGGGCTTCGGGTTCTGTTTTCGGAATTTTATTGGCATTTGGAATGATGTTTCCCAACATGATGATTTATTTATATTTTTTTATTCCCATAAAAGCCAAGTGGTTTGTAATTGCCTATGGTGCACTTGAGTTGTATCTTGGTGTCATGGGTTCGTCCGATGGAATTGCTCATTTTGCTCACTTGGGAGGAATGTTGTTTGGATTTATCCTTATCATGTATTGGAGGAAACGCCCCGGCAATAATTTTTTTAATTAAATAACGCAAGGAAAAATGTTTGCAAATTTTGGAAATAGAACATCAGCAATTGATAATATAAAGCGATTTTTTGGCAGTAACTCGCCTTTGGCAAGATTTATAAGCATTAATATTTTTGTCTTTATTGCTACTATTGTAATTGGCATGCTTAGCGGTGTCTATCGTTTTTTGTTCAATATGGAAGCACCCAGCTCTCACGATTTTCCATATATCATCGATCTTTTTATGTTGCCCGCTTCGGTAGATCAATTGCTGGCAAAGCCATGGACATTTTTTTCGTATCAGTTTCTGCATGTCTCTTTCTGGCATATTTTCTTCAATATGATAATGTTGTATGTCAGTGGAAAGATATTTTTGAGCTTTTTACGCCCCCGACAATTTATTTGGGTATATATTTTAGGGGGATTAAGCGGTGCCGTTTTTTATGTTTTAGCCTACAATTATTTTCCGGTTTTTAGCACTGTTCTTTCCGATTCTCGAGCTTTGGGAGCATCGGCTTCCATATTGGGCATTCTGACGTGCGTTGCTGTTTTTGTGCCCAATTATCAAATTTCATTGCTGTTTATCGGACGTGTAAATATAAAATGGATTGCTATCTTTTTTGTTGTGATTGATGTTTTAAGCATCAATAAAGGCAATGCCGGTGGACATATTGCTCATCTCGGTGGGGCATTCTGGGGGCTCATTGCTGGATTGTATTATAAAGAACCTTTTTTTATTAAAATTAAAAAGTGGACTCAATCTATATTTAAAAAACGAAGATTTAAAAAAATCTATTACTCGGCGCCGCCTGCAAATAAAATATCTGATGAGGAATACAATGCCCAAAGAGCCAAAAAACAAAAAGAAATTGATCTGATTCTGGATAAAATTTCAAAACACGGATATGAGAAATTAAGCAAGGAAGAAAAAGAATTCCTTTTCAGATCCAGCAATCCAAAAAACTAATTCCAATGGCAAGTCGACGATCATCCAGCTCACTCCTTGATAAAATAATGCATTTGCTCAATATTTTGGCTGCTGTTTCACTTGTTTTAGCTTATTTGTCGATGTACATCAGTCCTGAAAAATATTGGCAGTTTGCCTTTTTTGGATTGGCTTATCCGTTTATTTTGCTTGGAAATATCTGTTTTATCGCCTTTTGGTTGATTCGCGATCCAAAAAAAATGGCCATCTCTTTGTTAATCATTATTATTGGTTATGGAAATATTGGAAAACATTTTCAGTTTTCATCAAAAGCACTTCCTAAAGATACTTCTGGTTTTATTAAAGTAATGTCGTATAATGTTAAGCTTTTTGATTTGTATAATTACAAAAAAAACTGGACTTATAACTATACCGGACGAAATGAGATTTTTCAGTATCTGCGTCAAGAAACGCCAGATATTGTAGCCTTTCAAGAGTATTTTTACGACAGTAAAAACGGTTTTACCACCCGAGATTCCATTAAAAAAATACTTGGAACAAACTATTATCACGAATATTTCCCCTACGTGAATAAAAACCATCACTACGGAATTGCAACCTTTTCAAAATATCCCATCGTACAAAAAGGGGAAGTGGTTTTTTCAAACGATACTCATAATTCTGCGATTTTTTCTGATATTAAAATAAACAAAGATACTGTTCGTGTTTATAATGCACATTTACAGTCTATTAAGCTCAACAAGGAGGATTTTTTATTTTCTGCTTCTAAAAATAAAATTAAAGATAATGTAGAAAGCTTGGGCAACGAATTTGCCAACGATTCGAAAATGATTCTGACAAAACTAAAACTTGCTTTTGTCAATCGAGCACATCAGGCAGAAATGATTAAGGAACACATGAATAATTCACCATACCCTGTTATTGTTTGTGGTGATTTCAACGATTCGCCTGGCTCTTATGCTACCCGCGTTATTTCAAAAAAATTGAAAGACGCATTTGTTGTTTCAGGAAAAGGATTTGGAAAAACATACAATGGCAAAATGCCTTCCTTTAGAATTGATTATATTTTGCATGATAAATCATTCATAAGCAGAGGTTTTAAAACCGATTATTCCATTCAGTCGAGCGATCATTTTCCTATTTATACGTACTTGAAAAAGAAAAAATAATATCGGGAATTCTAAATATGACGTTTTTGTCCTTGAATTAAAATTTTAAAATCCATGCTTCGGTGGTCACTTTCGCTCCGCTTAATGGTGGGTTTCTAGTCCCGAAGGGATTACATATTTGTAGAATTAATGATGCCAAAAATATTATTCGACCCATTTCGGGGTCGAATATTGATTATTTTGGGCAGTGTTCTATAAACATGTGAATCCTTCGGATTCGAGATGAGTGCCTTGGCGTTTCGGGAGGTTCGGCATTTCGATGCATTTTATCTCGAGAAACGCGACTCAACGTCGGAAAGCAGCACTTTAGCAGAAGCCTCAACAAGCAATTTTACACCGTCAGAATTGCATTGAGCAAAGCAATGGCAGAAAGTATATCGGGAATGTTTTTCACACTAAGAATCAAGCTGTTTTCTTTCTGTTTCATCTGACAGGTTTGTGGATGCAATTGAACAAAATTCAAAACTTTTGAAAAGGTTTCTGATTGAAAATAGTTTAAAGCTGGATCTTGAGGAAAATGAATTAGCATTCTGTTGTTTTTTAAGGCAATTTTTTCCAACATCAACATTCCTGCCGTCATTCGTAATTTCATCGACATTATTAAATCTCTGGTTGCCTGAGGAATAGCACCATAAATGTCCACCAATTTCGTGCTAAATAAATTCAAGTCTTCGTCCGAGCTTATTTTGTCAAGCTCGGTATATAGAGCCAAACGTTCGTTGGAATTTGGAATGTATGTATCCGGAATCATCAAAGCCATATCGGTTTCGATGATGCAATCTTTTTGAATAGGTTTTTCGTTTTGGAAAAGATCTTTAAACTCGTTGAGCTTAAGGTCTTGCATGGCTTCATTAATGATATTTTGGTACATTTCGTAGCCAATTTCAGAAATAAAACCACTCTGTTCGGCTCCCAAAATATTTCCGGCTCCTCTAATGTCAAGATCTCGCATGGCAATATTAAATCCACTTCCCAGTTCGGAAAACTCTTCAATGGCTCGCAAACGTTTTTTTGCTTCGTCGGTCAACGTTAACTTTGGTGGTGTTAAGAGATAACAGAATGCTTTTTTATTGGAACGTCCCACTCTGCCCCGCAATTGATGCAAATCGCTTAATCCATAGTTTTGAGCTTCATTGATAATTATAGTATTGGCATTTGAAATGTCCAATCCCGATTCAATAATTGTGGTCGAAACAAGCACATCAAAATTTCCATCCATAAAATCCACCATAATATCTTCTAAAGCCCTTCCATCCATTCTTCCATGAGCAGCCTTGATTTTTATATGCGGAAGATTTCGCTGAATCATATTCGCAATTTCTTCAATATTGTGAATTCTATTATGCACAAAAAAGACTTGACCTCCACGAGAAGTTTCATATAAAATTGCATCTCGAATTAATGCTTCATTAAAACGATGAACCTGTGTGTCAATGGGTTGTCTGTTGGGCGGCGGGGTATTTATCACCGACAAATCGCGAGCTCCCATAAGCGAAAATTGCAATGTGCGAGGAATCGGTGTTGCTGTAAGTGTCAGAGTGTCAACATTGGCTTTGAATTGACGCAGACGCTCTTTGGCAGAAACACCAAACTTTTGCTCTTCATCAATAATCAACAATCCTAAGTTTTTGAATTCCACATCTTTACTCAATAAACGATGCGTTCCAATCAAAATGTCAATACTTCCTTCAGCCATTTTCCGCAAAGTCTCTTTTTGAGCTTTCGGCGATTTAAAACGATTGATATAATCTACTTTGCAAGGGAATTGATGCAATCGTTCCGAAAAAGTTTGATAATGCTGCAAAGCTAAGATGGTGGTAGGAACCAAAATCGCCACTTGCTTGCTGTCTGCCACTGCTTTGAAAGCAGCCCGAACTGCAATTTCTGTTTTTCCAAATCCAACATCGCCGCAAACCAAACGATCCATCGGAAAATCGGCCTCCATATCCTCTTTTATGGCAATTGTAGACTTTGTTTGATCGGGTGTATCTTCATACTGAAACGAAGCTTCCAATTCGGTTTGCAAATAAGTATCGGGCGAAAAAGAGAAACCAACAGATTTTTTTCGTTCTGCATAAAGTTTGATTAACTCTGTCGCAATGTCTTTTACTTTGCTTTTGGTCTTCGCTTTTAGCTTGTTCCAGCGATTGGCACCAATTTTATCAAGCACAGGCACAGTGCCATCCTTGCCGCTAAATTTGGAAATTCGATGCAAAGAGTGAATACTGATGTATAAAATATCATCATTTTTATATATAATCCGAATCGCCTCTTGCTCCGTCCCGTTTTGTTCTATTTTCTCCAAACCGTCATAGCGGCCGATTCCGTGATCGACATGCACAATAAAATCACCCGGTTTTAATCCATAAATATCTTTCAGCGTCATGGCTTCGCCACGGGTATATTTTTCTCGAAGTGAAAAACGATGATAACGATTAAAAATATGATGTTCCGTAATTAATGCAAAACGATGATCATAATCGATAAAACCTTCATGCAGATTCAGTTGGCTTAATTTATATTGCAAGGATGTTCCTACTTGTTGGTCTTGTAAAATAGAATCAATTCTTTTTAATTGGGCAGATTTAGCAGAAATAATGTAATTTGAAATTTCACTCTCCTTATTCTGAGTAAGGAAATCAGTTAGCAAATCGAAGTTTTTGCTAAAATGTGGCAAAGGTGCAATGTTAAATTCTATTTCATGACATTTTCCAAAACTGCTCTCTTTGCCGTATTCCAATGTGCTTTGGTCTTGACAAAATTTCAGAAACTCTGTACTTGACACAAATAAGGCAGCTGGATTTTTATATTTTTCTGAATTCGCCAGCTGCGAATATACTTCCATGCACTTTTCAAACTCCGTATCCATGCTTTGCAAAATATCAAGACTTCCATCCAGCCAAATAGATGAATTTTTGGAAAAATACTCAAAAACAGGAACATATTCGGTTTTGAGTTTCAGTTCTTTCAAATTTGGAATAATATTCACCGATTCAACTTGCTCAATGCTGAGTTGCGTTTCGGGATCTAAAACACGAATGGACTCAACCGAGGTGGCTCCCAGAATTATCCGGTAGGGTTTGTCGTACGAAAAAGAAAAGATGTCTATAATTCCGCCACGGATGGAAAAATGTCCCGGTTCGTAAACAAAATCAGTTTGTTCAAAATTATTTTCAATAAAAAACTCCAACAAAAAATCCATATCCAAAGGGTCTTTGGTTGAAATTTTAAAAGTGTTTTGCAAAAGTTGTTTTTTGGCAACCACTTTTTCGGTAAGTGCTTCGGGATAGGTTACAACAAGCACTCTTTTCCCTTCCGCCAATTTGGTAATCACTTCCGAACGCATCAAAACATTGGCATTGTCAAATTGCTCAATCTCATATGGACGGCGATAAGAAGTCGGGAAAAAAACAATTCTTTTCTCAGTATAATCTACTTCTGATTCATTAAAAAGGGCCTCCAAATCATTTAAAAAATAGGCCGCTTGCTCTTTATCAGACATAACAATCAAATGAGAGCCTTTATATGAATCAATGAATTTTGCACAAAAAAGACTTTTTGCAGATCCGAAAATGTTTTTTAATAAGACTTTATGTGTATCTGATTGATTATCTGTAAAAACAGCGGAAACTTGCGTTTGAAAAATATCGTCCTTCAACAATTCATCTAAGAGATTATTCGCTTTCACTTTTTTTATTGCAAAGATAAAAAGAATTATGGGCTATGAAAAAGAGCAGGCAGTTTTGTTGGGGAAATTTAATTTTTGCAAACACGCAAGGTTTATTTTTGCAAACACGGAAGGTTTATGTGTAGGAGATTATAAAAACCTTCGGGGGTTGTATATCGGCGATTAGATTAGGCATTAGAAATTAAATAATATAAATTTCCCTAAATCTCATTATTCGGGATTCCTCTTGAAATTTTCTCTTATTTTCAATTTGGGGATATACATCTCTTTCTCATCAACTTCTGTAATTTCAATAGCTTTAGTAAAGTTTTTATCATCAATGGACCAATATAAAATCAATCCAGGGATATCTTTAAAAATATCATCATAATAAAAATTCTTGTGAATTTTCTTAGGAAGATAGTGAACCGTAAGGGTTCTTGAGTTTTTTTCATCTACTCCCACAACTTTAATTCTTGCCATATAAAGATCCAGACCCAAAGTAAATTCAGGTTTTGATTTCATACGTATAACATTTATCTTTGAATAATACTTTTTCAAATCGTCTTGCACCGCTTTTTGAGAAGTCATCACCGTATCTTTTCCCCATATTCTGAAACGCTGCATCTTGTCTAAATCATAATAATAAAAACGTGTTTTTTTGGCATGATCCGTGAACCAAAGTGTGTCGTACGAACTGATTTTTCCATTTTCATATTGGGCAAACACAACTTGAACCGTTTGAGAATATAAATTCCCTAAAAAACACAACATTGAGAAAAACAATAGCTTCTTTAAAATCATAATGAATTTTTTTTTCAAAGATATAAAATTATTGAATACTCAATCTTTAACCTAAAATATTTATCTTTGCATTACAATTAATTCAATTAAACGATGAATCTATTAAATTTTATTTCCCAATATCCTGATGAGGCTTCATGTAAAGCAAAGTGGAAAG
>JAQUGA010000198.1 GCA_028684405.1 Bacteroidales bacterium
GATTTCTCCGTCGAAATTGTTAACATGGCGAATGTAATACGGAACGATTACATTGCTTTTGATTGGAGTTATATGATTCCCAGTACGGAGCAATCTTTGAAATGGGAGAGAAATCGCAGTACCGTTTATTACAAATATAAGGCTGGTGAAATCGATTATTTAAGTGAAACCTCCAACGATAATATTAAATTAACCGAAAAAGTGCAATGGGTTGGCTTCAAGGCACATTTCTTTAATACAGTAATAGTTGCAAAGGAGAGTTTAAACGAGGTTCAATTAAAGAGCGAAGTTTTGACATCCAATAATCATGTTAAAGAGATGTCGTTAAATACATACATTCCGTATTCTGGAGGAGCAGAGGAAAAACATGATTTCACATTCTATTTTGGTCCCAACCAATTCTATCAATTGGAATCATATAATATGGATTTTGAGAAAATGATTCCTTTGGGTTGGGGTGTTTTCCGATGGGTAAACCGTGGAATTATTATTCCATTATTCAACTTCTTAAATATGTTCATAGGTAGTTACGGTATCATTATTCTAATATTAACACTCATCATTAAGATTGTCTTGTTCCCATTAACTTTTAAATCGTACTTGTCAACGGCAAGAATGAAGGTTTTGAAACCTGAAATAGATGAGATAAACAAGAAATATCCCGATCGTAATGATGCCGTGAAAAAGCAAGAAGCGACCATGGCTCTTTACAAAAAAGCGGGAGTAAGTCCCATGGGTGGATGTCTACCTACCTTATTGCAAATGCCAGTACTGATCGCGATGTTTACCTTTTTTCCCT
This sequence comes from Bacteroidales bacterium, assembly GCA_028684405.1. GTDB lineage: Bacteria > Bacteroidota > Bacteroidia > Bacteroidales > WCHB1-69 > JAQUGA01. The sequence goes on from JAQUGA010000198.1 coordinate 800, forward strand.
CTTCATTTGAACTCCGCCAAGAAGCATTTTTATGGGCTGTGGATCTTAGTTCCTATGATTCCATTTTAAACCTACCATTCAACATCCCCTTCTATGGAGATCATGTGAGTCTGTTTTGTCTTCTAATGGCCATAACTAATATTATATATGTAAAAATTGGAGATCAATCGGCAATGTCATCTTCTGCTATGCCGGGAATGAAAGGAATGATGTATATGATGCCCGTAATGATGTTGTTTATTTTTAACGATTATGCATCCGGATTAAGCTATTACTATTTCTTATCTCTATTGATTACCATTGGTCAGACTATGATTTTCCGTCATTTTGTGGATGAGAATAAGATTTTGGCTCAAATAAAAGCCAACAAATCGAAACCGATCAAAAAATCGAACTTTCAGAAGCGCGTCGAAGAGGCTGCACGACAAAAAGGAATACAACCTAGAAAATAAATTCCCCTGATTTTATGCCCGAGCCCCAATATATTTATTAAATATTGGGGCTCGAGTTTTTATACGGTTAATATTATATCCGGTTTATGAAGAAAATATTTGATTTTAAAAACGGACTTTTATGCTTTGGCAATTATAAAATTAGGTTTAATAAAAGTATTCATACGTGTCAGGCAAATCTTTTAAGAATCTTCGTTAACATAGGAAGACAGGGTTGTAACGGCTATTATAAGAAGAGGGAGGCTTGAAATAAGTCTCTTTTAACAAGAGGTTAGTGATGGATAATATGGTTGTCGTTGTGTTTTACATAAAGTGCCAATTGCTGCATTAATGAATACAAAATGGAAATAAATGCAACTGCTTGTATGAGGCACTATCTTCAGAGTTCATCCCGTATAATTGTAGTTGACAATAATAATCCATTATAATTTTCAGGGTGTTTCGTGAAACCTTCTTTGGTGCTAATGGTAAATTATCTCCGTGGTTAACACTAACCATTGACATAAAAAAAGAGCTCGATAAATTCAAGCTCCTTTTAATTGTTTCTATTCAAGGTTTTAATCTCTTGTCCTACTGGCGTATATCGATTGACTAATGATTCTATAACCTCTCATCCCTTCTTCCAGGAAGTAATATGTGTCGCCGTAAGAGTGGACAACTTTTACATACACACTTAAATTTTCATTTTCGTTTATGAAAATTTTGGTTACTGTTTTGTTTAACTCTTCATATTCATACACTGTTTTTCTTCTCGATAGGACCTCGGTTAATTTATCATCAATGTCATCAAAGCTTGATTCCAACGATTTTGTAGCTTGATTTTCCCTGTTATCCTTTTTAGTCTTAGCCCGAGCACGTGCATATTCCAGTTCCCTTTCACGACGTTCTTCTTGCTTTACTCTGTTAACACTATCCGCTTTTGCTCTCTCATACGCCATACGTCTAATATCCGCTTCAATTTCAAGTTTGCGTTGTTCAAACTGAGCACTTTTGATACTGTCTGACTTTCTCCTTTGTTCTGCAACGATTCTTTTTTGTTCCATTTCTTGCAAACGCTTCGTTTCTTGCTCCCTATTCTTTGCGGAATCAATTTGGGCTCTTAGTTTCCTATTTTCTTCAATTTGAGCGAGTCTGGCAGATTCTTGTTGAGCGGAAATAATACTATCGGATCGAGCTTTAGAAAGAGCGGACAATTTCATTTCTTCTATTAATTGCAGTCGGGTTTGTTCCGCATTTGATTTGTAAATGCTATCTGCAATTCGTTTTTGTTCTGCAATTCGTATGGACTGTTCAATTTTTTCTTCTCTTAGTTTTTTCTCTTCTGCAATTTTTATACTATCGGTTAATGATTTTTGGCGGGCAAGTGTTTTTAAGGCCGCTTCCTCTTGTTTTCGTTTCGATTCTTCCTCGGCAATTTTCTTTTCTTCCAGCTCTTTCTGTAGTTTGATAGCTTCTGCGGCAGCTATGCGTGAGCGTTCAATTTCGGTTGCTCTAATAACGCTGTCTGCTCTTGTTTGGGCCATAGCTCTTTGTCGTGCATCATCAATTGCTTTTTGCTTCTGCAGTTCATTGGCAGCAATTTTTATGGAATCCGAAACTCGATTTTGTTCCGTTAGTTTTCGAATTTCATCTTCACGTTCTTTACGTACTTTATCTTCCTCATCTTTACGCGCCTTTTCAGCGAGCAACTGTTGTTTGTTAAGAATTTCTTGTGCCTCTTCAATTCTTTTCTTTTTGGCGATCTCCTCTGCTATTTTTTTCTCCTCAATTTCTTTTTGGATTTTAGCGGCCTCTTCTGCTGCAAGGCGTACTTTTTCAATTTCGAGGCTTCTTTTTAAACTATCTGCCTTAGCCTGAGCTATTGCACGTTGTCGGGCGTCTTCGAGCGCTTTTTCTTTTGTTTTTTCTTGTTGTGCTAGTTTTATACTATCGGTAATCTCTTTTTGACGAGAAATTTGTCGTTGTTGCGCTTCAATTTCTTTTTGCAGAGCTTCGTTTTCAGCTTGTTTCTTTGCTGCTAATTCAGCTTGAGCTTTTGCGGCTTCTTGTGCTGCGAGTCTCACTTTTTCAATATCTTGGGCTCGCCGTACACTATCGGCTCGTGATTGCTCCATTGCTCTTCTTCGCGCATCTTCGAGTGCGTTTTGCTTTGCTAATTCGTTTTGAACTTCTCTTAAGCTGTCGGAAGTACGTTTTTGTTGGAGTATTCTTTTCTGCTGTTCTTCATTTTCAAGGCGCTTGGCGAGTTCTGTTGCTTTTCGAATGCTATCGGAGGCGCGAACCTGTTCTTGGATTTGTCTTTGTCGTATAATGTCTGCTTGACGACGTTCTTCTTCTTGCTTTTTTCGTGCTGCTTCTACTTGAGATTGTAGAGCAGCGGCAATTTGTCGATCCGTTTTTCCTGCCGATGGTTTATCCTCCACTGTTTTCTTTTTATCAGCAAGTTGTTTTTCAGAGTCTTCCACTCGTTTTTGAATTGTTTTTGAGTAATCAGTATCGTAATCAAATCCATCTACTTTTGCATGATATTTTATGCTTGCAACGGGTTGATTAAAAACAATAATATCTACACCTTCCTGTTGTTTAAAGAGAATGACTTGAAATTCAAAGGGTTCATGTGGCTCAAAGTCGGGATGATTAAGTTCTTCGGTGGGTATGGTCGTGTTTATACTGATTCGTTTTGTAACATAACCGTTTTTTTCAAAGGTGAGTAGGTAATTACTTTGATAGTTGAGGTCGAATTCAAACTTGCCATTTTTTGATAATGTTTCTGTTTTGACTTTTGTTCCACTTTTTTCAATAATTATTCTCCCTTCATCCGTTGAACCATCTTCTACTTTCACTCGTCCATAGACAAGATACGTTGGCGATTGTGCCGATATATGGTTAGGGATTAAGTATATAAATATCGAAATACCAATTAGTAACGATAGTTTTGATACTTTAAATATGTTTTTCATGGGAGTGAAATAACTTTGATATTCTTACTGTAATTACCAAACACTAAAACTGTTACAAATTAATAAAAGTATTTTGATATAACAAAAAAATCGATATGTAAAGTGGACTTGCATTATACTAAAAAACCGTCTTTAAAAAATTAAAGACGGTTTTATGTGTATGACAATGTTATATCTTAAAAAATCTAAATTATGCTTTTACTGATTTTACAATCATTTCGAAAGCTGCAGGGTTGTTCATTGCTAAATCGGCTAGAACTTTACGATTTATTTGAATATCTTTTTTGTGCAAAGCACCCATAAATTCAGAATAAGTCATTCCGTTAATCCTTGCACCTGCATTAATTCTTTGAATCCAAAGAGCTCTAAAGTTGCGTTTTTTGTTTCTGCGATCGCGATATTGATATTGCAATCCTTTTTCGTATGTGTTTTTAGCTACGGTCCATACTTTACCTCTAGCGCCGAAATATCCTCTTGTTTTACTAAGAATCTTTTTTCTTCGGGCTCTTGATGCTACTGCGTTTACTGATCTGGGCATAGTAGTAATAATTTATGAATGTATAGTGTTCGATTGAACGAATCTTAAATTACATATACAAT
>JAQUGA010000199.1 GCA_028684405.1 Bacteroidales bacterium
TGATTTATGTGGTTGGAAATGAACAAAATTACCATTTCGATGTACTCAAATTAATTTTGGACAAAAAACTAAATTACGATTGGGGAAAAACCATTTTTCACTTATCATACGGAATGGTTGAACTTCCCTCGGGCAAAATGAAATCGAGAGAAGGAACCGTTGTCGATGCCGACAACTTGATGGAAGAAATGGTTGAGATTGCCAAAAATCAAACCCAGGAATTGGGAAAAATTGATCAATTTAACACAGAAGAAGCCACTGCTCTTTATGAAATGATAGGACTTGGGGCATTAAAATATTTTATTTTAAAAGTAGATCCCAAAAAGAATATGCTTTTTGACCCCGAAAAATCGATTGATTTTAATGGTAATACGGCCTCTTTTATTCAATATACGCACGCTCGAATCTCCTCTTTGCTTGCCAAAGCAGAAGATATTAAGCTCAGCGAAAATGAAATCCCTAGCAAACTGGAAAACATTGAAATAGAGCTTATTCGAAACATATATCAGTTTCCAGTAATTACCAGCGAAGCAGCCAAAAACTATAGCCCGGCTCTGATTGCAAATTACATTTTTGATTTATCTAAAAAATTCAATCAGTTTTACCATGAAATGTCGGTTCTGAAAGAAGATGATGAAACTAAAAAATGTTTTAGAATAAAACTTTGCAAACTAACAGCGCAGTGTATCAAAAATGGCATGTGGTTGATGGGAATTGAAGTTCCAAATCGAATGTAACGCATCAAATCTGGCTGCCTTTAGCGATTGACAATACTTTCTATACAATTTATCCCGTCCATTGCTGAGGAAGTGATGCCACCGGCGTAGCCCGCACCTTCGCCACACGGAAACAAATTTTCTAATTGAGGATGTGAAAACTTCTCTCTGTCTCTGGGAATTCTAACCGGAGAAGATGTTCGGGTTTCAACGCCAATAAAGCAAGCTTCGCTAGAATTGAATCCTTTAATTTTTCCATCAAATTCGGCCATGGAATCACACAATGCCTGGCAAACAAAATGGGGCAATATTTCCCAAAGATTTGTCGACACAATTCCTGGATTGTAGGTTGATTTTGGCAAATTAGAACTTCTTTTTTTCAAAAGGAAATCATCTACTCTCTGTGCTGGCGCTTGAAAAGCAGGAACAGAGTTCCACGACTTTGCTTCCAGCTGTTGCTGAAACCGAAGTCCGGCCAAAGCCCCTTCTTTTGAATACGCCAAAATATCTTTTTGAGAAACAGAAACCACCAGTCCCGAATTAGCATATTCCGAATTTCGCAATGAATTTGACATTCCATTAACCACCTGAAAGCCATGATGTGTTGTTGCTGGAACAATTACTCCACCGGGACACATGCAAAATGAAAACACGCCCCTATCGCCTATTTGAGTTGCTAAACGGTATTCGGCTGGTGGCAAAACACCAATATCAGAAGGGTTTTTATAAAGCGATTTGTCAACCATAAATTGAGGCAATTCAATTCGCACTCCAACGGCAAAATCTTTGGATTCGAGCAATATTGATTTCCGATGAAGTAGTTCATAAACTTCTGATGATGAATGACCAGTAGCTAAAACAAAATTAGGAGCTTCAAAAACATCTCCGTTTTGCGAAATCAATCGATGGATTCTATTTCCACGAACTTCAAAATCAACAATCTGTTTATCAAAATAAAAAACACCTCCACACGATTCAATAAATAAACGAATGTTTTTTATAATAGAAGGCAATTTATCGGTTCCAATGTGAGGATGAGCATCAATTAAGATATCAGGATGTGCACCAAACTGAACAAATGTTTGCAAAACTTGGTTTACATTTCCTCTTTTTGAAGCCCGTGTATAGAGTTTTCCGTCGGTATATGTCCCAGCTCCTCCTTCCCCAAAGCACCAATTTGAGTTTTCGGATAAAACCTGTCCTCGATTTAACAGAGCAACATCTTTTTTCCGTTCATCAATGGCTTTGCCTCTTTCAATGAGTATCGGTTTGCGACCCAATTCAATGGCTTTTAGAGCTGCAAACAGTCCGGCAGGACCACTTCCAACAACAATAATGGGTTCGCAAAATTCAATATTTTTATATTCAAAGGCCTGCAACTTTGTTTCCGAAGGTTTTTCGTCCATCCAAACATCCACGTGCATTCGGTATAAAACATTTTTCTGACGAGCATCCAATGAGCGTTTTACTATAGAAAAGCCAGTAATATTTGCTGATTTTCCAAATTTTGACTGAAGTGCTTTTTTTAGCGCTTGCTTATTGTTTTTGTCTGAAGCATTAATGGCAATTTCTACCCGTTTAATCATGCTTTATTCAAATAAAAATGAAAGTTGTAATATTTTGGAGTTCAGGCGTTCGATGCTATTTGAATACATATTTCCTTCTCGCACAATCAAGTCTCGAAAACCATATCCCATCTTTAATTCTGTGGAAAACTTAAAATAAGTAAGATAAAAATCAGCTCCTACTCCTGCATGAAATGAATAATCGTGCCGATGAAGTTTTACATAAATTTCATCTACATCTTGTTGTTTTTTCTTGGCTTGTGATGCTAAGTCGATGCTGTATTGGAATCCTCCAATGACATACAATCGAACATTGTTCATCCGCGAAGATTTGAATTTTACATAAAGCGGAAAATCAATGAAGGTAGATTCAATTTTTTTATTCACATCATAAAAAACACTATCTTGAAATTTGATGGTGTAATGCAAAACACGATCTCCAAAAGACAAGGAGGGAATAAATCTAAGATTAAAATTATTATTCAAACGCAAATCTGTAATCACCCCCAAATTAAAACCACTCATATGAGAAGATTCGACCACCATTAGTGAATCGAATGGAGATAAGTCCGTTTCTGGTTTTATCATGAAATTAAACTGATTATACGCTATTAAGAAACCAAAATGATAAGGTTTCTTATCATATTTTGGCAAATTCTGGGTTGTTTTTCTTTGTGCATACGAAGCAAAAAAGAAGCAGAAAACAAGAATAATTAGTAGATATTTTTTCACTTTTTATTTTTTTATCTCACGAACTAACGACAATCAGACGGCATTATTGTATATTTTGACATCCCGTTTTAAATCTTTAACAACATCATTTACTCCCGAAAGCACAGTGCATTTTTCTACCGAATAAAGCGTTGTTATTCCAAAGCTATATCGGCTAATTTGTCCTTTTCCAAATCCACTTTTTTCGAGTTGATTCATAAAAACCATTCCTTGGTCGAAATCATGAATTGATTCTGGTAAATATTTATAAAAGTGGGCATGAGTAATCTTATCGGCAATAAAAGGCATTACTTTATACAAATAAAAGAAATATAATTTCCCAAATTTGTTTTCCGGTAATGTCAATTCTAAAATACGCAACTGTCCCCCTTTTTTCAAAACTCTATGAATTTCAAACAAGGTTTTTTTGTAGTTGTAAAAGTTTCGAGTCCCAAATCCAATGGTGATTACATCAAAATAATTATCTGGAAATGGGATTTCCTCTGCATCTGCATATATAAAATTGATTTTTTCTAATTGTTTTTTCTTTTTCGCTTTCTTTTGAGCAATGGCCAACATCCCTTCCGAAATATCAAATGCATCAATCGATAATGGGTTTTGTTTTGCCAAAGCAATAGCTAAATCACCGGTTCCGGTGGCGATGTCTAAACAGCGTGTTTGATTATTTATTTCAAGAGATTTTATGGTTTTTTTTCGCCATCCAACATCAATGCCCAATGAAAGTAGATGTCCCACAAAATCGTAATGCTTTGCGATGCTGTTGAACATATTAGATATTTTGTCTTTCGATTTATCTATATTTTTCATTAAGTATGTAATATCTTAACTACCTCTTCGTATAATTTATTTTTGTTGATAGGAACAACTCCTACCTCCTCGCACACCAAACCTCCAGCAATATTTGCTATAGAAGCGGTATCCTCGGGGCTCAGACCGACGGCATGACAAAGAGCAACAACGCTTACAACGGTGTCGCCAGCTCCAGACACATCGGCAATATTACGCAAATGAGCAGGAATTATTTTGTGTTCTATTTTAGCACTGCCATCTTGTCGCCAAGCTACCATAATTCCCCTTTCCGAAAGAGTAGTCATCAGTATTTCGAGCTCATTTTCTTTGATTAAAGCTTCTGCCAAACGAAATAGTTCAGCATTGTCTGCAGCATCAATCTCGGCGTGTGTTCCTTCCAAAAGCTCTTTTAAATTGGGTTTAAAAATGGTGGTTTTTTTATAGAAATTAAAATTCTTTTTCTTTGGGTCTACAATGACTGGAATATCAAGAATTTGAGCTTTAAAAATGATTTTTTCAATTAAATCTTTAGTAATGACACCTTTGTCATAATCCTCAAAAATAATAGCATCAATTACTTCGTTTTCTACAATGTGTTCGATGGTGTCGTAAATAGACACAAAGTCGTCATTATCCAAACAGCTAGTAATTTCTTCATCCACTCTTAGGAGTTGGGTTTTATTCCCAATAACTCTATTTTTAGTAGTGGTAATTCTATTATTGCTTTTGATAATTCCCCTTGTTGTAAGCCCACTTTTTTCAATGCTTTGAATAAAATCTTCTCCTTTGTGGTCATTTCCAATAACAGAACACAAAATGGCTTCAGCACCCAGTGATTGAACGTTTAAAGCAACGTTGGCGGCACCTCCCGGACGATTGTCTCTTGAAATCAGAGATACAACTGGCACGGGAGCTTCAGGCGAAATTCGCTCTACTGTTCCAAACAAATATGCATCCACCATAACATC
>JAQUGA010000022.1 GCA_028684405.1 Bacteroidales bacterium
ATGGCAATATTCTTTATTTTAAGGGGCTTACTTTTCAAAAAACCAAATATTTGATAATATTATTACTGATAGTCAGTTAGTTGCAATTGGATTAAAGCGTTTTTTATTTTTTATCGGACAATAGTGTATTTCAATAAAAAAAGGAAATGGTTACTGAAATTACTTTCTGTGATTTTTGCTCAACTCGGCAAAGCTAAAGCAAACTATGCTCTGCTCTCGCTTTTCGCAAAAATTGAGTTGAACTATGTCGCCTGTAATATTATAGAACAGCAAAAATATTTTATACAGTCGAAAACTTGAAACAAACACACACAAAAACCTCCTGATAAAATCGAATAAAATATAAAAACATGTTACAAAATACATAGGGCTAAATCTCGGATTTATTTCAAGCTGTGCTTCACGTTTACCCTCGTTTTTCGGGGCTGGGTGCTGCGCACCGCTTGAAGCCCTATTTATTGGCACCAGTTATTTCCATAAAACTTCGAATCTTTCTTTAAATGAAAGTTTTGACTGTTTAACATCCTCATAAATAGCATCAATTGCCTGATATAATTCGCTAATTTCATCATCCGAAAATCGTCTTAATATAATCTCATAATTTTCGCCCTTTGTCGTTTTTTTCAAAACAATGTCACTATTTTCTAGTTGCTCTGTTTGAAGTGATATCTGATTCTGTCCTTTTGTTACAAAAATTGTTTTATTCATTTTCCTAATTTTTTTGTTGTTTCCAAATTTTAATCAAATCAGATAAACCGTCAGCCACACCTTGAATCATACCAGAATCATATTTCTTATGGAATCCATTTTCTTCATCACAATCAACACAGAGGTAGCCATAAAACTCTTTTTTTCTATCATTATCAGAATTCAAGGTTGGTGCAATTGGCACAACAATCTCACTTTTATATGGAAGAGTCCAAAATTTCTGTCGTTCAATAGAATCCGCTTGCTCTGGAACGGTACCATAATTTAAGAAACTACTATTCTTATAGTATTTGTCATTGGGAAGATTATTGTTTAAGTAAAAAGCTTTATTTGGCATATCAATGTTGTATAAAATCTCATTAAAACATGTATTATCAACAATCTTATGAACTACCTGTTTACAGTTTTTTCTATTAAAGTAACTATTTTCATCTCGACAAAGGGTTTTAATCTCAACATATTCGTTCAATTCACCTCCATTTTCAGTTAAAACCTTGATGCATACTGAATATGTGTAATCTAATCTTTTCTCAAAGATATGTTTCAGTTTATTACACACTCCAATAAATACCTTGCTTAGTTGTTCTGGTGTAATATTATCACCTCTTCTAACCTTATGAATATAAGAAAAAGAGTCTTTTAGAAGAAGAATTGTTTCCCCATAGTAGTTGTAATTCTTGACTAATTCTTGTTTGTTTTGCCTTGTATTAAGAGTATCTATTTTTTCATCTTTTATGTCAATTTTACTTTCAAGTTTGTCTATTTCTTTTAGATATTGAATTATAACTTTAATCAAAAAGGTGAAAATAAAAATAGTCACACCATATTTTATTGACCGTAATCTTTCGAATTCAAAATATTTTTCCATTAAGAAAAAAGTTCCTGCTGAAGTAGTAATAGAGCCAAAATACCATTTTGTACTCCACCGAAAAGCCTCTTTTATAGTACGTTTAAACATTAATGGTGATTTATATTGTTAATATGTTTTTTATTGGTGCTAACGTTTTGGCGCTTGGCGCAGTGGTGGATTTCGGAGCACAAAACTGTCAATGTACCACAAAAGTTGATGCGAGGAAGAATGTTCAATTATCCACCTCACCCGCCTTTGAGCCAAACGCCTGTTACCAGCTGGCGTTCTTATTTTATCAAACAATTTCATATTCTCCTGTTGAATGTGAAACTGGTATTACTTCTATTGTTGTACTAAATTTTATGTCTTTTTCAGGAATACTTGTCCAACCTTCCAATTCATCAGAATAGAAATAACCTTTGGTATGATTTTCCTTTACGTATTTCACTTTAATTTTCTCGCCATAATTCGGTTCTTCTGATTGCTCCAAATATTCTGTTCGTGTCAAGGAAATAGTTTTTCTGTCGTCATTAATTTCATAAATGTAAAAATGAAAACTGTCGCCAATTGGCAGATACTTTGGTAAATCATCAATTTCAACAAAGGCAAAATTTGAAACTGCTTTTCTTAAAATAAACGCCTGAACTGTAAAGCCGTTTTGACTTAATTCAATTTGAGCACTATTTTCAAAGTAGCCAATAACCTTTCCCATTAAAGGTGCGTCAATATCAATTGCCCCTGCCCATTCATCAAATTGGTGAGTGAATTGTCTTTTGATACTAAATTTTAGACTGTTCTTTTCAGCATCAAATTCTGATACTACAGCTTTTATCGTATCACCTTGTTTGTAAATATTTTCAAACCTTCCTACTGAACCATAGCCAATTTCAAACCAGTGAATGAAGCCAGTATTTGTCCCTCCAGAATATTTCACTGCAAGTCCTTTTTCTGGAACAACTTTAGTAATTTCTACATCAACAACTTTTTTTGAATTTGCATCAAAGTATTCCAATTCTGGAGTTTTGGAAAGTCGCTTAATCGAAACATCTATTCTCTTTTTGTCGGTATCAATTGCAACGATAATTACTTCAACTTTATCATCAACCTTAAATTTGGATGTGTTGCATTCTTCAAGCTTCCATGAAATTTCTTGCTTAGGAAAACCACATTCAAGTCCTTCTTCAATTTCACAGATAACTGAAAACTCATTAATCTGCTTAACGGTTACATTAATTATGTCATGGGGTTGCAACTTTTTAAAACTGTTGCTTTCCCACGGGTCTGAAAGAGTTTCTAAATAACCAACAAAGTTTGAGGAAAATGAAGTATAGTTATCAATGATAACATTCAATTCCGTTCCGATTGGAAATTTGGTAATAAGGTCAAGAAAACGGCTTGGCGTTGCCTTAAATTTAGGAATGTAAATCCAATGCTTTAGATCGGGCGTTGAAACTTTCAATCCGCTTTGTAAACCTTGTTTGTCAATTTGTATTTTTTCAACTTTACAAGGATAAACTTTATCTTCATTTAAAACTGCTTCAATAAAATGTTTAGGGTCGGAAACAGTCCCTTTGTTTGATAGAATAATATGCTGTTTATCGCTGTCAAAATCTTTGATAGTTAAATAAAGTTCATCTTCAACCTTGAATACTTTTCGTGCATCTGAGATTTCAATATCTGAAAGTAGATTATTGGGAAGTTCAAACTTCAAACCAAATGCGTTTACTACAACCATTTCTTTTTGGACACTATCAACAATCGCAGGAACTAAGCTTCCATTTGAATTGTATTCTTTGAAACTTTCCCAAGCTAGATATGCAATTGTAGCTTTGTTAGGTCGCAATGAGTAACAGGTAACAATATATTCTTGACCTTCAACTGAAACGCATTTTATTTTTGGGTTTTTGTTTATTTGGTCAAATCCTTTTGAATGGGTCAGGATTTTAGTAACTGTTGTTGCTCTTTCATAACCGTTGTTGCCTCTTGCCAAAACATAAACAGAATTGTAATTTTCTGTTGCGTAATAGTCAGCCCATTTTGTATATGCTGCCGCACCTTGACTTTCCCAAGTTTCATCTTTCCCAACGAGTATTACACCAACTTTTAGGTTCTTTGAAATGTATTTTAGATTGGTTCTTTCGTCAAACTCTCGGGTTGCTAATTCCTTGAACCAATGAAATAATCCGTTTGCTTCGGTATTATATTCTGAGCTTGGAGGTAAAGTGTCAATGAGTTCACCGTAAAAATGGAATTCGGGTAAAAGAATATTTAGAAAAAGTCCTTTGTCATTCGTTGGTACAAGCGTTTCAAACTCCTTTTTTGTTTCATCATCAAACTCATTCAGTTTTTTGCGAAAGGTTGTAAGAACTTCTTTTCGGTTATTTCTTAAAATAACGTGAGTTGTAAGCAAATCAATTGCTTTCGAAGATGGTTTGTTCAAATAATCCTTTGCCTTGGCGATTAAACCGGTTTGAACAAAGTTTAAAGTGGCATTGTAGAAGTTTAGGTTATGGTCTTTTTTATCAAAGCTCAAACAAATAATTGCTTCGCCCTCTTTTAAAATGTTTTGTTGATTTTCAGCAGTTACCCATTCAATTTTACATTTTGGCAAAATGGGATTTTCAAAATTTTGATTGTAATCTTGAATTATACTGTTGATAGTTCCTTGGTATTCTTGTTCAACACTATATTTTCTAACTCCTTTGCCAGCCCATCCGAAAAAAGCCGCAATATCCGCTAAAACAATTTTTCCTTTTGACCATACTTCGCCAAAAAGGTATATGTAGCCGAAAGCAATAAGCAAAGGGGTTACACCGAAAACCAAAATCATTTTTAGCAACTCATTCATTTCTTAATTTCTTTTTTACGGTTATACTCTTCTACACAAACAGGGCTGTCACAAATGAAATCAAAAGCGTTGGCTTGTCGTGGAATAATCAGTTGTATGTTTTCCAATGAAATAACTTTAGAGCAAACTTTGCAAAGTCGTTCTCCCTTTTCAATCGGTTCCATTTCGTTGAGTGATTGGAGTAACTTTTTTAAGTCCTCTTTAAAAACAGCTGGTATTTTATTCTTTTCTGTCATGTAAACTATATTCTTTTTTTGGTAGCCTGTCTTTTACGCTTGCTGGTAACTATTAGTATTTTATTCATCGTTTCCCCACAAAAATACCAAAAAAATGAAATGATTCACTTTTTTTTAAATATTTCAATAAAAAAATAGGGAAATGATTAATAAAATTGAGTTGAACTATGTCGCAGTTTGTTTCTATGGGCTTTCTATCTTGCGACTTTCAACGAATGGATATTATTTAATGATTTATGAACAGTTTTTTGTTTTGTTTAGTCATTTTTTGCAAAATTATAGTCAATAAAAAAATGGTGAAGATGCTTTTTGATTTTGTTTTTTTGGACTGGACATAATTCTTCCATTATGGATATTGCTGAACCATTGATTTTTAAAAAAAAAGTCTTCAAAGAACGTCAATGTTTATATCATTTTTAGCCATATTCGGTGCTTGTTGGCATAATTTTTCTTCTTCTTAGCATTAATCCATCATTACATTTGGGACAACGAAATGGATCTTTTCCGGTAAGTTCTCGCCACACATCGCTTGCACACAGACCTTCAAGTCGTGAAAAATAAACTGTTTTGGATATGAGTTTGTAAACCAATTTAAGAGTTTCACCCATGTTTCTAATGGATAAAAAGCCATAGTAACGAATTTTGCAAAAACCACAAGGTAAAACATGTTGCAAAAACCGTCGAATAAACTCATTGGCATCCAGTTTTATGGTCTTTTTTATTCCGTTATTTTTGTAATCCTTATAAATAAAAGTAACATTATGACCATCGTGCTCAATAAGTCGATTGTTAGAAATGGCTACTCGATGTGTGTAATTACCAAGGTACTTAACAATACCATTTACGTTTGAAAAAGGTTTTTCTGCATAAACAACCCATTTCTTTTTGTAGCAAATGCTTTTTAAGTGAGCAATATTTAATATGTCGCTTGACAGCTTAATCGTTTCATTTTTAATAGCTTGCTCCATTAATTGAAACAAAATTCCTCTAAAAACCAGACTCATAATTTTAACTGGTAAAAAAAACTTTTCAGACGAATAAATCCATTCCATTTGATCTTCCGACAAACCACCTGCAGGTACAATCATGTGTATGTGTGGATGATATGAAAGATTTTGTCCCCACGTATGCAAAACTGATACTGCTCCAGCCTGTATTCCAATGTGTTGGTTTTTTGCTGCCAATGTCATTAAACTTTGTGCTGATGCCTTAAAAAGCAAATTGTATGCTTCTCCTTGATTCAACATGAAAAGTGTATTAAGTTCATGAGGTATCGTAAATACAAAGTGAAAGTGTTTTACAGGTGGCAGGTTTGATGCTAATTTATCAACCCATTGCTCCTTTTTAATAAATTGACACTTTGGACAATGTCTGTTGCGACAAGAATTGTACCCATTGCGAACATAACCACAACTTTCACAAAAACTTTCATGTCCTCCCAACATAGATGTACGACATAAACTTATGGCATTTAAAGCTTTTATTTGCTCAACACACAAGATGTTCGACTTCTTATATATTTCTGCGTGATGTCTGAAAATATCAGACAATTCCATATTTTGTCTTGCATTTATCATCCATTTGCATATTAAATACTCATAGAATCTAAAGGCGAAATCACTTTCGACAAGCTAATGTTTGTTAGACTAATGTACCCAGAAGTGGTTTTAAGCGAGTTGTGTCCCATAAAATGCTGTATCAATTTTACATTAACACCTTGCTCAATTAGATGTGTTGCAAAACAATGACGTAAAGTATGAAATGATATTTTTTTCTTTATGCCCGCTCTTTCTGCACTGTTTTTTACAATTTCATTCAGTGTTGTTGCCGATAAAGGTCTGTTGGGCCTGCCCTGAGGTTCAAAAAGGTACACTTTTGGTCTTTCAGCCTTAAAATAAATACGAAGCACCTCAAGTGTCTTTGTTGACAAAATTGTATATCTGTCTTTTTTTCCTTTACCCAGAACCACATGCACTTGCATACGACCTGAGTCAATTGCAGAAGGTTTTATTTGTTGTATCTCCTGTCTTCGCATGCCCGATGAATACGCCAGCATGATTAATGCTTTGTGTTTTATGTTCTTGGTACAGACTATCATTCTCCGAATCTCTTCTTGCGAAAGTATCTCGGGCAACTTTTTTTCTCGCCTAGGACGCTTGATTTTAAAAGCATTCCACTCTCGTTTCAACACGTCTGTTTGAAGAATTTTAAACGCACTAATGGTCTGGTTTATCAAAGAAACAGAAATTTTCTCTTCCGTAATACGTTTGTGCAAATACTGCTTTAATTCTTCTACGGTAACGTCTTTTATCGATTTCAAAAAATGTTTCTCAACACTCAATAAAAGGCCTCGATAAGTTTTAATACTGCTTGAGCTGTAATTGCGATACTGCATCTCAAAAACCAATTGCTCAATACTTGATGATTCTTTTTTCATACGATGATTTTTTTGGTTAATAATCCCCAAAAATAATCATCTGTCTGGATTGTCGCCACAACAGTGGCGATTTAGTTCAACGACCCGTATATGTTGTCGTAGCATCCCGAAGGGTGCTATGCAATATATACATTGTTGTGTTTTCGTTATTTCCTTTCAGTCTGCAAGGTGTTGGCAAAGACATACTTATTGACAAGTTTTGGTTAGTGTTGTTGGCTTTTGAGTGACTTGACAATGTGTATGGCTGTTATATATTGAAGCCTGCGTCCTGTAATCGAGATAAATGTCTTTTTATATTTTTTTCATGAAATTCATTTAGAGCTTTAAGACCATACGCAAAATCTGCAATGTATTGTAATTCTTTAGTTGATAACACTTTTGCTTTAGTGTCCCATACTACCATTTTCGTGAGCAAATCTGAATTAATTTTATTGTTTGATTCAGCTTCTGGAATCTTTGAAACTTCAGAAACTTCGTCAAAGAAGTTTGGAGAGCTTACTAAAATGTTTTCAATGATTTTTATAGCATCTCTTCTTTGGTTTTCAGATAATACTTTATTTAAACGTAACGAAGATTGAATATTAATGGCTCTGTCTTTTAAATGTTGTGTCATGGTCTCAATTTCTGAGCCTATTTTACTTATTTCAAGCCATTTGGAAATTGGTATAGATTTTACAAAGTCTAATTCAGCTTGAATTAATTGATTTTCAACTTCATCTTCCGTTATTTGTTTCCTTTTTTCAGACGATTTGTTTTCCAAATCTGCCTTTAAATTTTCCAAGTCAATGTTGAAATCCTCATTTTTAATTGCATTCCAGCACTCTTCTTTTTTTGCCCACTCGCCATATAAAGAACCAGGAGCTTGAGTTTTGATGTAATCTTCTATTTTAGACATTACCTCATGGAGTTTACTTTTAAGAATTTCGCTCAAGGATTGTTGTTTCCAGATTTTGTATAGATCAAGTTTATAATCCAATTTGAGACCCAACCAAGCTATTGAATAAGGAACTGTTATGTATCGCATATCGCCAATGGCGTTAGGTTTTACTCCGTAAATTTTTTCTGCGTTCTTAAATAGAATAGCTTTTGCTATTAAATCCTCAAACCAAATATTATTTGGATTGAAACTGAAATTATAATTCAGGAATTGAGCATAGTTTTTCTGACTTCCTCTAACAACAATATGCGGACCAACAACTAATTTCTTACCGTTGTAAACTTCTTCATATGAGTTGATGTATTTAGCAAGTAACTCTTTAGTAAACATTTGACTTCTTGGATTCTGTTTGTCAAATTGTTTACGTTTGGATGGTGTTAATCCGAATCGATTTCTGTCATTTCTATATTGACCTCTGGAGCGCTCAAAAAACCAGCGCGTTTGAGTTGTTTCTCCAGAAATAGGCGGTGCCCAAATCGTTCTTGACAGTTTTTCAATCAGTACGTGGTTTTCTCTATTAGAACTTAGATCAGAGGCTGAAACTCTGTTTTGGGTGTTTGCATATTCTGCTATGCGTCCAACTATTTCAGAGAAATTTTCCCTGTTTTTTACAATAGTAAGTTTAACTGGAACAAATACATTGCTAATATCTATTTTGTCTTTTTTCCAAGTGTGATAAATAGAAGCCGTTGTTTGACCACCATTTACAATTTGAAAATCCTTTACTTGAGCGATTGCCTTTCCTTGATTATTGGGTAAATCTGTAATAGTAACTTCTTCGGCAGTAGCAGCAATACCGTTATTAAAAGCCATAAACATGTGTTGCTCTTTCAAAATAGTGTTACGAATTCCTTTATTTATTTTACCTGTGAATTGCAGAAAGGAACGAACATTTTGTTCTAATAGTCTGGCACCATATTGTTCATAAATATCTGCTAAGGCTAGGCCTGGAATAATTGCAAGCCAAGATTGATAATCAGAATTTTCAGTTTCATTCACAATACAGGGCACTTTATAGCCTGACTGTTCAAAGTTTATTTCAATTGGAACTCTAGATTTGTCTGAAAGATTGAAAAGATAGTTAATATCAATTGTTCTATAAAAAATGGTATAGCCAGCAACTGTATCTGTAGTTTTTAAATCAGCTTTTACTTCACCATTTGTAATTAAGAAAATGTTTACTCGGGTTAGAAATTCCTTAACCTCTGGCACATTTGCTAACGTTTGAGCAAGGTCAAATATTTCTGAACTTTCTTCAATTTCATTCACATAATCCTTATAAATCGCATTTCTGAAAAACTTTACAGCCCTATCAATCGTTTTGTCCGCATCACCTTTTGTGACATTTTGAATTGATGAGTCACCATTATATATGGTTACAAACAAGTCCAAGGTTTCGTAATTTTCATACAAAGAATAGCCGTTGATTTTATGTTCAACACCCCTTTTGCTAATTTTTTCGTCAAAACAAACTCTATAGTTTTCTGTCTCGCCAGCATCTGATAAGAACGAAAGTGCTAATTCAGTAAAAACTTGCTCAGGATTTGTCCCTTCTTCTTCTGTAATTAAGCTTGAGTTAATTTCTTCTTGAATATCAATATAAAACTTCTGTAATTCTTTATTTTCCATATAAATGCTATTGTATTTCAGTTAAAAGAGTTTCTTTATTTATTCGCCATTCCTCTGATTCCGATAGAACAATGGAATATTTCACATCTCCAACACCAATTGGAATTTGATTTTCAGTTATTCTAGGGAAATTGCCTGAAACTCGATAAAGGTTTTCTTGGCGAATGGTATAACCTCTTTCTTCATATAACGGTCTATGTGTTTCATAATATCCAGATTCCAATAATTTCAGCTTAAATAGATTGGAAGCCATTGTATTCTCTGTCAATATCTCCAAAACCTCATCAATAAGTGAATTTAATGACTCTCCATTCCCGACTCTTACGTCAAGTGAAAAATGATACAGAAATATTTTTTCTATGATAGAATCATCCAACTGACGTTCACTAGTGATATGGATTTTTTGATGATTATTACCGTGGGTAGTTTTAACCTCGACTGCCCAGTTTGAATGCTGAAAGTCTTGGATTGACTTTTCAGGACCTAGCCATGATTTGAGACAATAATTTTTATCTGATGTATTGTTCAAGAAAAAGCGTAAAAAATAAATCTCCCCATAAAGGCCTCTTTGTGCTTCATCTGATAAACCTTGCTTACCAACCTTTTCAAATAAAGACTGCCATTTCGCCAAACGTTCTAATAACTTTTCAACAAGAGCTTGTTCAGACTTCACATCTGAAACTCCAAAAATCAAATCTTCACATAGGGTAGAAAATATGTCTTTATGTTGTTTATTCAGTAGAAGGATTAGTAAAAACTTTTTTGTTTTATCTCTTTCATCAGGAAGTGTTTCTATCTTTATGTCTTTGAGTTTATTCCATTGGTTTTCTTCAAAAGAGAATGAATTACTTATTTTAAATGCGATACACCGTAGTTTTTCCGGGGCTTTTAAAGCAATAAATACATCTGGTAAAACTTTTGCGGAATATCGTTTATAAAGCAATCCAGAGTGACTGAAATTGTCACTCTCTAAACCGAGCCAAATATTTTCAATCTTCATCATCTTCAAAATCTTCTTCAACGATATCAAATCTGTCGAGTAATTCCTCATTAACAGCATAAGATACTGGTGCGTTATAATTACTTTTCGGGAAGCTTATGGCATAGCCAACAAATGGATTGATTCCTTTTTCCATTGGATATTTCCATAGACTTTCATCTGGGTCAAGCAAATAGAGTATAAGAAGTGGATTTTTTGGGTCTCTAATTCTCTCTCTGACAACCTTACCTTTAGGGATTTCAACATTTCCAGAAAGTTGTTTAGCTTCTTCCAGTTCTGACTCTGATAAATCTATGAATTCATCCTTACGGCTAATGATATGAGATTTTCTTATATAGAATAAATCTTCATTCGAATTATTTTCATCTTCCCGTCTAAACCATTGACCAATATTAGTTTCTTTTCCACCAATATAAATTTTGGAATGCTTAGGCGTATTTTTATTCATCAATGCTATTCTCCAATCAGTTAACTCACCGTTTCTTAATTGCGCATTAATGAACTGAATTAATTTTCTAGGTTCGGCTTTTTTAAGATTTTCCACAGATTGCATTCCTTCAAAAAAGTTGATTACTTGGTCAGCAGATATATCATACCAAACAAAAGCATTTGGTTTGGTTACAAAACCAGAAGGTAAAGTGGCTATAAATTTCTGAGTGTTTTTAAAGTTACTATCAATAACTGCAACGTCTTTTTTAAATTCGTAGGATTCAACTAATCTTCCAGCCCAAGAAATTTGAACAGTAATTGCTGAGCGCATTTTATTAGTTGCAGAAATTTGAAGTACGCCAGGATGCGTTCTAACTTTTAAAGCATACTGTTCAGGAGTTGAACCCGCAACATCACTCATATAATCAAATTCTTCTCTAAGCTCTTCAGATGCATGAGTAATATGGCAGAACCACTCATTTAACTCTCTACTCGTGAATAATCTGCATAAATCAACATATCCACCTCTATAGCCAAACCAACGCCCCATTTGCATTAGAGTATCGTACATCCTTGACGCACGTAAATAGTAACTTACTGAAAGACCTTCTAAAGTCAATCCTCTTGACAATTTATTTCCACCTACAGCAATAACTGATAGGCCGTTTTTATGATCGAAATAGTCTAATGCTTCTCCTGAACCTCCGTGTATTGATTTCACTTCAATTCGTGAAGCCGCATCATTCAAATGTTGTAAAACTTCACTCCATTTATGAACTTGAATTTGTGAGTCTAGTGTTTTGAGCTCAGAATCTAATATTTGTTTAGAAACTGTTACATACGATTTATAACCATTTTCATCCTGTTCAAATGTGGCTTTAAACTCGTCTAATATCACAGAATCATTTTGGTCAATTCCTCTTCTGTAATAAATAAATTGATTAGATACCAGTTCCGCAATATGATCCTGCCACAATTGAAATCTTGAAACGTGAATAAGCATAGAGTTATGTACAGTTGTTTGACCTCTTAAACGCCTTATTGCACAAGTGATAACAAAACAACGAATTGCCCTTTTTAAAGATTCGGGAAGCGAAGAGGGTTTTTGGTCATCCTTTTTATGTTTATCTGGAACAAAATCTCTGTAATCGTTAATTCTATTAACAATTGGAAGGACCGTATTTGAAGTTTCATCTTCTTCTAATGGACTAAAACCAAAAACTTTTTCTGGGCCAATGTAATTCGAAGGTGCTGGAATGTTTTTTATAAAGTTCCTTGGGAATAAGTTTTGGTCATCCAATGGAATAAAAATATTGGCGAATGGAGTTGCAGTATAACCGACATAGGCATTCTTACCAAAAAGATTAAGTATTTGAGTTATCCAGCCGTTAATAGAACTTTGTCTTTCAGGATCGTTTGAAATATTAATGGAAGCGTTATCCGCCTCATCATCAATAAGTAAAAGAGATTTATTCCGGATAACACGCCCAAGATCACTATCTTTACTAGTTTGTGCTCCCAACCATTGATAAATTCTACGAAGCACATGCGGATTCTTTTTTATTACTGCAACAATAGGTTCAGAAGTGTTAAAATTTAAACCTAATGCGTTTGCTGCTCCTTGCGTAAAGTCTCCCTTTTCAATACTTGATGTTAAAGAATGGGCAACTATTGGAGAGCCAAAATAAGGATCACCAACTCCAATTTGAATTCCCCTTTGGTCAAATGCTCTGGTATGTTGTGTATCGAACCCTAAAAAACTTTCATCAATTCTTATTTGTGTTTGACTTCTAAGATTATTATGAATTCCAGCTAAAACTATGATTAATCCAAAACCAGCGTCAGCTCCTTTACAAATAAGACCTGTATAATTCGCGGTTTTACCTGATTGTACTTGCCCAACGACTAATCCTTTTTTGTTAATAGTAGCTTTTAGTGATGGGTCGAAAAAATTGTCAAGAATACTATCTGTAATTCTGTCAAGTTTATTTATTACATCTGGAGCAAAGTTTTTTTCAATTTCTAAATACTCTCTGTACCTACCCCAAAAACCATTTTCAAAATCAATTTCGGCCCTTTTTTCATTTAACCAAGGATTGTTTTCATCTTCCTTTAAAATAGTTCCAAACTCATCTTGTCTAATAGTATAAAGCTCTTCAATCCTTCTGATTAGCATTTCACGATTCTCATTTATGAAATACTTCATTTTAAGAACTTCATCAACTGCTTCTTCAATTTCCTGTATAGTATAGGAGGAACTGTCAGATAAAAGTTGTCTGATATTTTTTATAGGATCTTTTTTACTCATTTGTTAAAAATTCAATATACTCTGGATAGAAATTATAGGGTTCTGTGTTCAGTATTCGTGCTTTTGCCTTTTTAATTGACAGGCCACTAGAAAGAAATCTATTAAAAAGCTTTTGCATTGTTTCTCTCATTGCATTATGGTCTATACCTTCAAAGGGTTGCCCATGAGGTTTTTCATTTTCGCTTTCTTGTAGTGTGATTAGGGGAACGGGTATTGTTTCCTCAATATACTGAATTACTTTTTCAATATCTTTTTTCAAATCGCCAGAGCTGGAAAGTAATTCGCTTAGAAGTGGGTGTTTGCGATTAATCTTATAAAATCTTTTACCATGTCTGGATCTTTCTTCCCAAAAGGGAAAATATTCATCCGAAGCCAATTTTCGTTTTAAAACTTTTCCTTTGTGACGATAAACCTCTACTGCTTGATTCCGAGCTTCCTTTGCTAGTGCCAAAATTTGTTCACGATAAACTGATGGCGGCCTAGCAATAGATTTTTTGATATCGATTTGCCAATCATTATCAAAGTTGTTTGGGAGATCAATTTGAATGCGACAAAGGTCGTAATGAACTTCTCTTTTAAATAACCCCAACCAATCCCCAGCTACTAACAACCTTCGGTTTCTATACACATAAAAACCTTGATGAGCAGTCCAACTGTCTTTTGGACCTTTACCATAATTATATTGTTCGGCTGAAAGTTTTGAGCGGTGCGGTAATACAAAACCTTTAATCTTTATTGAACCACCTTCTAATCTTGTTTCAGGTTTAGTTTGTAATCCACCAATCCCTATCATAAATGGATCCCAAGATTTTATTTCTCGATCACGGAAATAGATTTTTATGCCTTCATCCATATATCTATGAAAAACCATAGAAAGGTGAGACTTTACGGAATCCATAATTCCTAAAAACTTACTTTTTGCTTCTTCATTATCTTCAGAAGGATCTTTTGTAAGCCTGTCTAAATCCCACCAAACAACGCAGGTTCCTGTTTCTACAGTTTCGATTTTTTGAGTCCAATCTTCTTCGTTTGGTATAAATCGTATTAATTTCCAGGCTTGTGATTGGTTGACATAATCTAAATCCCAAGTCCAAAACATAGGCTTATAGTCTTTTGCTTTTGATAAAACAGTAAATTTTCTTGTTTGTGAGAATGATGCAGTTTTTAATCCTAGTCCAAATCGACCTAAATCGTCTCGATTTCTTTCGTCCAATGGATTTCTACTTCCAGGTCGCATTGCTTGAATAAGTTGTTCATTATTCATCCCAGTTCCATCGTCCAAAATTGAAAATGTAGTATTTGACCCTCTCCAATCGTAATCAATCCAAATGTTTTTTGCTTCTGCCGTAATAGAATTATCAATGATATCCGCAATTGCCGTTTCAATAGAATAACCAATCGCACGAAAGGTTTCAATCATTGCGCTTGCTTCAGGTTCAGCAGAAGTGGATGGTATGTTGGTGTAGTCAATCATTAGCTTTTCAGTACTTTAAATAACTCTTCAGCAATTCTTTTAGCCATCAAAGGCGGAACAGCATTACCAATTTGCTTAAATGCAGCAGTTCTATTTGCACCTTCTCTTTCTCCTTCAAAATAGTAATCATCTGGAAAAGACTGTAGGCGTGCAGCTTCTCTCACACTAATAGACCTATTTTGCTTAATGTCTGGGTGAATATAATAATGACCATCTTTAGAAATGTGAGCAACAACAGTTTGTGAGTAGGACAAATCTGCCGCTACAACTTTAAACCGATCAAAAAATGAAGTGCGGTTTTGATGCGTCTTTAACTGCTCGGGGAGATCATTATAGTTTAATCGTTCTTGTTTCTTCTCCCATTTCTGAACGGCAATTCTGTAAATTTCTTTATCTTGTTCTCTATGTGGTCGCGCAACGTGTTGGGTTAAAACCTCAATACCATTGCGTAAGGTGTGAGATTTTAAATATTCGGTTGCTTCTGTTTTATATTTCAAAAACTTATCAGCACCCTCGCCAGCTTTAATAATTGGTAAATCCTTAAATAAATCCTCTATAATAAATTTACTTTCTGTTTTTATTTCTTCAAGGTTTGGAATGTCAACTTCTTTGTTTTTTTGCCATCCAAGAATAATTATTCTTCTTCTGTTTTGTAAAACACCAAAATCTTTAGCATTAAGGGTAAACAATTTTATTAGATAACCTTTTTCATTAAAAAGCTTTTCCATTTCTGCGAGGTAATACCCTTGTTTTGCAGATTTAAGTCCCAACACATTTTCAAAAACAAACATTTTTGGTTGATACTTTTCCAAGTATGCAGCATATTGGACGAATAAATAGTTTCTTGGATCACCAACCATTTTTGTTTTAGACCTTGATCTTCCAACTAAAGAATAAGCTTGACAAGGTGGTCCGCCAATAATTAAATCAACTTTGTTTTTTCCTAAATAGTTATCTATTTTACTTTGAATTTCGTCATTGTTTTCATCTTCAATTGGGAGATTAATGACAGATTCTAAAATTTCATTGGGCACATTTTTATAAAGTTCGTCACGAGTGATTTCACCTTTGAGATAAGATAGATATACATCATCTTTTTTATTAGATTTTAAATAATGGTAAGCAGTCCTTGTCTTTAGAGTATTACAAGCTGATTTTTCAATTTCAACATGGGCAATAGGTTCAAAACCAGCTTGGATAAAACCTTCTGAAAGCCCTCCCGCTCCTGCAAATAAGTCTATGAAATTCATGTTTTTATTCATAGTGATTTGGCTTGTTTGATACAATTAATTCTTTAAGGTCTAGGTCTAATATATTTGCTATGTCTAGTAGTATTTCAAGTTTTGGCTGCTGTCTATTCTGTACTTGTCTGTTTACCATGTTGTAATGTTTTCCCAGTTTCTCAGCTATCCCAGTTTGTTTTATTCCTTTATCTTCAAGCATTTCTTTTATTCGGTTCATTCCGTATAAATTTAATTCGCTAAAATAACACAAAATTCTTGATTATCTCATTTTTCAATATGCATTTTCGTTCGATTTATTGTTAGCCCGTCCGTGCGTTTGCAAAAAAATAGCTCTTTTGGGTTTTTTTTGCGTTTGTCTGTGTGCTGGCAAAAACCAAATGTGCTATTTGTGCGGTTGCCTTGTCTGTAATGAAACACAACTATTAGTATTTTATTCATCGTTTCCCCACAAAAATACCAAAAAAATGAAATGATTCACTTTTTTTTAAATATTTCAATAAAAAAATAGGGAAATGATTAATAAAATTGAGTTGAACTATGTCGCAGTTTGTTTCTATGGGCTTTCTATCTTGCGACTTTCAACGAATGGATATTATTTAATGATTTATGAACAGTTTTTTGTTTTGTTTAGTCATTTTTTGCAAAATTATAGTCAATAAAAAAATGGTGAAGATGCTTTTTGATTTTGTTTTTTTGGACTGGACATAATTCTTCCATTATGGATATTGCTGAACCATTGATTTTTAAAAAAAAAGTCTTCAAAGAACGTCAATGTTTATATCATTTTTAGCCATATTCGGTGCTTGTTGGCATAATTTTTCTTCTTCTTAGCATTAATCCATCATTACATTTGGGACAACGAAATGGATCTTTTCCGGTAAGTTCTCGCCACACATCGCTTGCACACAGACCTTCAAGTCGTGAA
This sequence comes from Bacteroidales bacterium, assembly GCA_028684405.1. Taxonomy (GTDB): domain Bacteria; phylum Bacteroidota; class Bacteroidia; order Bacteroidales; family WCHB1-69; genus JAQUGA01. The sequence continues at coordinate 17,026 of JAQUGA010000022.1, forward strand.
AAATAAACTGTTTTGGATATGAGTTTGTAAACTGTCAATGCCTGAAATAGGTTGACCGTTAAAGAACAAAAAAACATTAACGAAAAACCAAAAAAATCATGGCAAAACGAAATCAATTTTCAATGAGTTCCGAAGAACGACGATTACGTCATTTTAGTGTTAGTTTTAAAACAGAAAAAATTAAAGAGATACAACAAGGGAAGACAAAAGTTTCCGAAATTTGCAAAGAATACGAAGTATCAGCTTCAAATGTTTATCGCTGGATTGAAAAATATGGACAAATGAAAAAGAAAAAAATACGTATGGTTGTTGAAACAGAAAGCGACACCAAAAAAATCTTATTATTAAAGCAAAGAATAGCCGAATTAGAGCAAATTATTGGACAAAAACAGGTTCCAAATAGAGTTTAAAGATAAGATGATTGACATAGCAGAAGAGATGTATGGCGTAGATATAAAAAAAAAGTGTTCTACAAGACCATCGAATATTTCTGGCGATATCGCGAACGAATCAAAATTAGTTTAAATATGCTTTATCGAAGTGTTGGAATCAGTAAACAAGCTGTTCACAAATATCTAGACCGTATGGCTATAAAAAAATCAAACGATGAACAATTATTAATGATTATCTATAAAATAAGGGAAGATCACCCCACGATGTGTTGCAGAGATATGTATTATAAGATTAATCCAGGATTTATAGGAAGAGATGCTTTTGAGCGTTTTTGCAGAGAGAATGAATTAATGACCATTAGACCCATAGATTATCGAAAGACAACTAATAGTAATGGAGTAATTAGGTTTGATAATCTATTGATATACAGAAAAATAACAAATATTAATCAAGTTTGGCAAAGTGATATTACCTACTATGAAGTAAATGGTAAATTCTATTATATAACGTTTATTATTGACTCCTTTTCAAGACGAATAACAGGTCACTACGTGTCCAAACGCCTTACAACTGAACAAACCACCCTCCCGAGTATAAAAATGGCTATTAAAACAAGAAAAGGCATGAATTTAAAAGATTTAATTTTTCATTCTGACGGTGGTGGTCAATATTACGATAAGGAGTTTTTAAAGTTGACAAGTAAAATGAAAATACTTAACAGCATGTGCGAATACCCTTGGGAAAACGGCGTTTCTGAAAGAGTAAATGGCGTTATTAAAAACAACTATTTAATTCACAGAAACATTAAAACGTATGAAGAATTGGTAAAAGAGGTTGACCGAAGTGTGTTACTTTACAACTATGATAAACCGCATATTAAGTTAAATAGAAAAACTCCTTGTCAGTTTGAAAAAGATATATTAAATTTGTACCAGCAAGCTAAGCCGAAGATGACAGAGTCATTTGACGCAAAAATACAGATTTTAGGGGCATCGAGCCCCGAAAAATCTGAGCAAGCTAAGCCTCAGAATCAAGATGTAATTTCTGCAAATATTCTTGTTATGAGTGAGTGAAAACGGTCAACCTTATTTAGGCATGGACACAGGGTCACTCATCACTCATCACTCATCACTCATCACTTTTAACTTTCAACTTTACAAACTTTCAACTTTTCACTACTCTTCCTGGATTTTCGACCAAAAACCTACCCCATCCCGAGTATTTTTCACCGGTGTCAATAATGTCTTTTTGGAGATAATGGCAAATAGCCACAGCCAGGGCATCCGTTGCATCAAAACACTTTGTGGGTTCGGGAATTTGCACCATGCGAGCCACCATAGCAGCAATTTGCTCTTTGGAAGCCGAACCACTGCCCGTTATGGATTGTTTGATTTTTCGAGGCAAATATTCGGTTACTGGAACAGAGCGGTAAAAAGCGGCTGCCATGCTAACGCCCTGAGCTCTGCCGAGTTTAAGAGCAGATTGAATGTTTTTGCCAACAAAAGGAGCTTCGATAGCTAAAAAATCAGGGTGATACGAATCGATAATTCTGAGCGTAGTTTCAAATATTTTATTTAATTTTAGGCTCTGATTACTTAACTTATCTAATTTGAGAACATCCATTACCACCAGTTCAATTTTCGACTTTGTCGTACGAATCACACTGTATCCCATAATGTTTGTTCCAGGATCGATGCCCAAAATTATTTTTTCCACAAGTTCTTTTTAAATAAATGAAACACACTGCAAAAGTATCAAAATATCTCAACATTGCATTCAATATGTGTATACTTATTGTCAGCGTTCTGTATATTTTAACTGTTTTTGAAAATAAAAAACTTGATTTTACAGAATTACTTGACACCATCTCAAACTTTTCCTCTAGTCATATATGGATCATTCTGAGCTTACTTTTGACATTTATGATTCTAAATTGGGCACTCGAAACCATGAAATGGAAATTATTGGTTTCGCCCATTTATCAAATATCTTTCTTTTCAGCTTTTAAATCCGTTTTATTGGGTGTTTTCACCGGACTCTTTATGCCCAACAGGACGGGCGAATGGATTGGACGAATTTTCTCGGTGCCAAATGCCCAAAAGGGAGCTTTGTTTGTTCACACCATGATTGGAAATGTGGCTCAACTTCTGGTAACCATATTAATGGGCACAGTGGCCATTTTCTATTTTGTAGATTTAAGAACTTTATTGCTGGAACAATTTTCGGAAATAAACAATATTTTGGGTTTACAAATAAGCTGGTGGCTAATTCTTATCGTATTGTTTTTCTTGCTTACACTCTTTTTGGTGCTTTTTTTAAATAAAAAAACAAAAAGTATAAAAAGAAGTTTTATCCATATGAAAAACATTCCTTTGAAAAATTATTTCAATATTTTCGGAATCAGCATACTCAGATATGGGGTCTTTACGATACAATATTTGGTGCTTTTCTATGCTTTTACGATAAATACTCCTCTTCTGGATCTGTTTTTATTGATATCGCTCTATTTTATGGTTTTGGCGATTATTCCTTCCGTTGTTTTTACTGAAGTTGGCATTCGTGGAAGTATTTCTCTTTTTATTTTTGGACTTTATGGCAGTTTAAATCACATGAATGCTTCCTTAATGAATACCAAAGTCGTTTTTGTGATGCTTATTGTTTGGCTCATTAATGTTATTTTGCCCGCAATTGTTG
>JAQUGA010000200.1 GCA_028684405.1 Bacteroidales bacterium
AAATTAAATTCACTTTGATTTCCTTCTTTCTTATTAACTTTGTAACAACTAAATAAACCAATATTTGCAAAAAAAAATCGATTATTAACTTTATATTTTGCAAATATAGACAAAAAACGATTTAAAACCCAAATAATGAAACGTGTCTTTTAGAAAAACATTGTTCATTTGCGAAGAGATATCATTGCATCTCTATATCTGAACCTATATGAGTTCGGATTTTTCCATGTCAGAGATCAGAAAATCAACGGCTTCCTCAATACCAACTCCTTGATTATAAAAAATCAAATCAGAAGAGATAAAATACTTATTTAATCGCTCTCTAAATAAAGATTTTAAAACTAATTTAGAATCGTTATTTAGAAGTAGAGGACGATTTCCGATAGATGCCCTTTCGTGTATGCAATCCAAATCGCACATCAAAGTAATGACCAAGGCCTTGTTTTCAACCATCTCCAATGTTCCGGTCGTTGTTATAGCACCACCTCCGATAGACAAAATCACATCTGTTTTCTGTAAACATTCCGAAATTATTTGTTGCTCCATTTTACGAAAATCAGACTCGCCATATTTTTCAAAAATTGCGGAAACAGACATTTCATAGTGGTTTTCTATTAATTCATCAGAATCAATAAACAAACGTCCCAAACGCTCAGCTAAAGCCTTTCCCAAGCTTGTTTTCCCAACACCAGGCATACCACTCAAGCAAATTACAGAAGAGGAAGCATTGGTTTCCTCATCAAAACAAGATTCAATATCATTTAAAGATGCATCCACTCCGGTAAAACATTTAAACGATTTTATGGCATGATGCATCAACCATTTTCTTCCATCAATCAAACGAACAAGACCTTTTTCTGGCAAATCAGAATAAATGGAATCTTTGTAATTGGCATCCAAAATCAGACCTGACTCAATCATGTTGGGATCGAACAAATGATGTGGAAATTCGAGTGTATTTACAATCAAATCAAAATCCGACAAAAAACTTTTAGAAATATCTTCTACTTTAATCACTTTGCACTTAAAAATCTTCGACATCGAGACTGCATTTTCATAGGTTCTGTTTACGACAGTCACCGTCATTCCTTCTTTTTGCAGACCATAAACGGCCGCTTTTGCAGCCCCTCCGGCTCCAATAATTAGTGCTTTTTTATCCGAAAAATCAGTAAACTCATCCCGTATTGACTCCACTACTCCATCGCAATCAAAATTGTATGCAGAAATGCACTCTTCAAAAACCACTGTATTGCAAGCTCCAATTTGAACAACAGAACTCTCTTTTCGAGAAACATAGGGCAAAATTAACTCTTTGAAAGGAGCCGTTATATTTAAACCATTAACTCCTAGAATTTGAGCAAGTTTCATAATAGATTCAGGATCCTTTGCCGATAATTTGGCATAAAAGGAATCTATTTCATATTTTTGAAACAAGCGATTAAAAATTGCGGGACTTTTACTGTGCAAAACCGGACTCCCTGCAATTGCATATTTTTTCATTATTTTTCTTTTTTGAAGCAAAAATAAGCTTTTATACCAAAAACATAGCCGAAAACGTTTTATATTTGTCAAAAACAAACAACAATCAAATGGGATATAAGAAACTATCCAAATTATTTCTTTTTGGAATATTGATTTTCGCACAAGTCAAAACATTTTCACAGTCTGATCTGGCAAGCAAAATTGACTCCATTAATGCCATGTCGGAAATAACAGCCAAACCCTATAATGATGTTGTAAAATTTACCAACAACAAAATGATCATTGAGGCACTTTATTCTTTAATGATTGAAAAAGAATCTATTAACTATTCATTCGACTCGCTTAAATCAATTTCATGCATCACTCCTCCCGATAAATCATTTAGACTTTTTACGTGGTCGTTTCCTAAAGAAGATGGATATTATGAAAATTCGGGTCTTATTCAATGTTACGATAAGCGAAGAAAACGTTTTTTCATTGTTCAACTTAAAGACATTTCATCTCAAATGAGTGGTGCAGAATTTCAAAAGTTGGAAGGTGAACAATGGTATGGAGCGACCTATTACAAAATGATTGAGTTTGAATTAAACAAAAAACAATACTATATTCTTCTGGGATGGAACGGAAATAGTCCGTTTACTCAGAAAAAAATCATTGAAATTTTATCTTTCAAAAACAATGGAATGCCTATTTGGGGAGCCACTTTACTAAAAAAACATGAAAAAGGGAAAATTTATCGTTTGATTTTTGAATACAGTAAAAAAACTTCGATGTTGCTTAGATACGACAAACAAGCTTACACTGTTAGAACCAACAAAAGAGATCCTCGAACCAAAAAACCCATTCTCAAATCCATCAAATCAAATATGATTATTTTTGACCGATTGGCTCCCTTAAATGAATATATGAAAGGAGTATACGAATATTATGTTCCCCAATCCGACATCTTTGATGCATTTGTTTTGAACGACGGAAGATGGTACTTTTTTGCCGATGTGGATGCACGAAATCCAGATCGAAGAATTCCAAAAAGTCTTCGCAAACAACTTGAAAATCAACCAAGAAGAAACAGGGAATTTTACAATCCGAAGAATCAATAAAGATTGTATCACTTTATCAACTTAATCATAATTAACTGATTTGCTATGGATTACCAACAAGCAAACATTTTTTAATAGAAAACAGTAAGTTTTTTATTACTTTTGACTAAAATTTCAAACAATGAATGTACTAATATTAGGATCTGGAGGAAGAGAATGCACATTGGCATGGAAAATCAGTAAAAGCCCATTGCTCAACCAACTTTTCATAGCCCCTGGAAATGCAGGCACGCGCGAATACGGAATCAATGTTTCCATGAAAGAAACAGATTTTGAAGCCATTTCAAAATTTTGCGATGAAAAAAAAATCGAAATGATTGTAGTCGGCCCCGAACAACCTTTAGCAGATGGCATTCAGGATTTTTTCGCAAACCACTCATCGCTCTCACACATTGCTATTATTGGCCCTTCTCAACAAGGAGCAAAACTAGAAAGCAGCAAGGAGTTTGGAAAAGAATTTATGAAAAGACACCATATTCCAACCGCTGCCTATCAATCTTTTGAAAAAGCTAATTTTAATGAAGCATTGGAGTTTTTAAAAACGATGAAACCTCCTTACGTTATAAAAGCGGACGGTTTGGCGGCAGGCAAAGGAGTTGTTATTCCTGAAACATTTGAAGAGGCTGAAAAAGCTTTAAAAGAGATGCTTTTGGATGATACTTTTGGAAAAGCGGGAAACAAAGTTGTCATCGAAGAATTTTTAGACGGAGTAGAAGTTTCTGTTTTCATCTTAACCGACGGAAAAGATTATGTACTTCTGCCCGAAGCAAAAGATTATAAAAGAATTGGCGAAGGAAACACCGGACTTAACACGGGCGGCATGGGCTCCATTTCACCTGTTTCTTATGCCGATAAGGACTTTATGAACAAAGTGGTTCAACAGGTAATTGAACCGACCTTAATAGGCTTACAAAAAGAAAAAATCGACTTTTGTGGCTTTCTTTTTTTTGGTTTAATAAAAATCAACAACCAACCCTACATGATTGAATATAATGTAAGACTTGGAGACCCAGAAACAGAATCTGTCCTTCCCCGAATAGAAAACGACCTTTTGGAACTTTTTATCGCTGCAAAAAACCAAAAACTGCACCAACATCAGGTGATAATCAGCGACAAAGCTGCCACAACCATTGTGATGGTTTCGGGAGGATATCCTGAATGTTTTGAAAAAGGCTTTGTCATCACTGGAATTACGCAAGAAGATGACAGTATGGTGTTTCATGCAAGCACCAGTATCAATGAAAAAGATGAGATTATATCGGCTGGCGGTCGTGTTTTAGCAGTAACTTCATTGGCCAATACGCCCCAAGAAGCATTGGAAAAATGTTACACAAAAGCAAAAAAAATAAGTTTTAATAATGCACACTACCGCAAAGATATTGGATTTGACATTTTATAATTAGAAACATGCTAAATCGTCTGTTTAAAAATGATTGGACCGTTCAGCTTATGCTGATATTACCGCTGTGGATTTACATCGGGGTTTTGCTGTTCGGCTTTAACTTTGCATCCATTCCAAATTATGAAATGTCGCACATTTTCAATTTCATTTCAAAATTATTGGAAGGACATTTGATTCTGGGGAAAACCGTTATATTATTACAGATTATTTTTCAGTCTTTTTATATTTCCATCATACTGCAAAAGCACGAAATTGTCGAAAAAAAATCTTTTCTTCCCAGTTTTATCTATGCTTTACTTATCATTTGTTTTCCGCAGCATCTCTCCTTTTCGCCCATCCATTTTTCCAATACTTTTCTGATTCTTTTGTTAAGCAAAACATTGATCACTTACGAGGAAGAATCAGCCAGCAAATCTCTGTTTACCTGTGCCTTATACGCTGCACTAAGCATGCTTTTCTTTGCGCCAAACATTGTTTTCATACTTCCACTAATAATGAGTATGATTGTTTTTTCAAACGTTACCTTTAAATCACTTGTCGCTATTCTATTGGGTTTTGGACTCACGTATCTCTACATTTTCACCTACTATTATCTGAATGACAGCATTGCTAATATTTACGATTTATATTGCAACGAAATATCCAAAAACATATATTTTATTCTACCCAAAGATTTAAAATTTCGAATTTTTTTCTTCTCTGCAGCAGCGATATCTGGATATGCAGGATTAAAACTCATTCTGAGTTCTTCAGAAAAACTG
>JAQUGA010000023.1:0-16570 GCA_028684405.1 Bacteroidales bacterium
TTGAAAAGCAAAAAGCCACTGGGAAAATGACAGCTCGTGAGCGAATAGTTTCCATATTAGATCCCGATACTTTTCATGAATATGATATTTTTGTGGAACATGCCGGAAAAGATTTCGACATGGATAAGAAATATTTACCCGGAGATGGTGTTGTTACTGGCACTGGTACCATAAATGGGTATCCTATGTGTATTTTTGCACAAGACTTTACGGTAGCTGGAGGCTCATTAGGCTACATGCATGCCAAAAAAATATGCAAAATCATGGATCACGCCATGAAATTGAAAGTTCCCATTATTGGAATCAACGATTCTGGTGGAGCTCGAATTCAAGAGGGAGTTAATGCTTTAGCAGGATACGGTGATATTTTTTATCGCAATACGCAAGCTTCAGGCGTTATTCCTCAAATTTCAGTTATTTTAGGACCTTGCGCCGGCGGCGCTGTTTATTCGCCAGCACTGACAGATTTTGTTTTTGTAGTAGATAAGATTTCAAAAATGTTTATTACAGGACCAGAAGTAATCAAAACTGTATTAGGAGAAGAAATTAGTCAGGAAAACCTCGGTGGTGCCAGAGTTCATGCCGAAATTTCGGGCAATGCACATTTTTTTGCACACAGCGAACAAGAGTGTTTTGAACAAATTAAAGATTTGGTTTCATATATTCCATGGAATAACAAGAAAACTGCTGAGCCATTTCTGCCAAAAGCACCCAGGTCAAGAGAATATAAAATTAGTTCTATTTTTCCAACGAATCCTGCAGAACCATATGACGTTAGAGGAATCATTAAATCCATAGTTGATAATTCGGAATTTTTAGAAGTATCTGAGCTTTTTGCTTCAAACATAGTCATTGGCTATGCTCGTATAAATGGCGATACTGTGGGTTTTGTAGCCAATCAGCCGCTAAATAAAGCGGGAGTATTGGATTGTGACTCTTCAGATAAAGCAGCACGCTTTGTGAGATTCTGTGATAGTTTTAATATTCCTTTAGTAACGATGGTTGACCTTCCAGGATATTTACCAGGAATTGATCAAGAGCACGCTGGAGTTATTCGTCACGGTGCCAAACTGTTGTACGCCTATTCAGAAGCAACCGTTCCAAAAATTACGGTCATTCTTCGTAAAGCATACGGAGGTGGATATATTGCCATGTGTTCACACCATTTAAAAGCTGATTTTGTTTTTGCATGGCCAACTGCCGAAATTGCCGTAATGGGACCCGAAGGAGCTGCTAATATTATTTTCCGTTCGGAAATTATGAATGCAGAAGATCCAGAAGAGATGCGAAGGATTAAAGTTCAAGAATACAAAGAGAAATTTGCAAACCCCTATGTGGCGGCTGCTTATGGCTATGTTGATGCCGTTATTCAGCCCAATGAAACGCGTGGATATATTATGCACGCTTTAAAAATTGGCAAAAGCAAGGAAGAATATCGCCCTGAGAAAAAACATGGAGTTCCACCATTCTAAAAATGGCATAAATAAGTAGTTTTTTAATTAAATTAATATTTTAAATTATGTCTGAAGAAAAACCACAAAGTAATAAAATATACAGAAAAGTTTATATTCTTTCTGACCCTGGATTAATTTATCCATTTATTCCAGGAACTGTGAGTTCCTTCATTGTTAAAAAAGGCGATGAAGTTGTAAAAGGCGATCAATTATTTATTTTGGATGCAATGAAAATGAATAATATCGTTTTGGCACCTGTAGACGGAGTCGTTAAAAAAATCAATGTGAAAGTTGGTGAGAAGGTAAGTAAGAATGATGTTATTATGGAAATAGTTTGATTTTTTTTGGTTTGTTGGTTTTTACAAATTAGTAAAAAAATGTTTTAATTTGCATTCTAATTTATCATGAAAACATAAAGATGCCCAAAATACTTCGTATTATTAACCGCTTTAATCTAGGTGGTCCAACCTACAATGCTGCATATTTATCAAAATACATGCCCTCAGATTTTGAAACAATGCTCATTGGTGGCGAAAAAGATAAATCTGAAGCCAATTCGGAATTTATTATTAGTAGCCTTGGACTTGAAGCAAATGTTTTACCTGAAATGAAGCGGGAAATTTGTATTACGAAGGATGTTATTGCATATCGCAAATTAAAAAAAATAATTCATGATTATAAGCCTGATATTGTTCACACTCATGCATCAAAAGCTGGAGCATTAGGTAGATGGGCTGCCTATAATTGTGGCGTTCCTGTTATCATTCATACTTTTCATGGACACGTTTTTGATGCATACTTTGGTAATACCCAAGCTAATTTTTACAAATTATTGGAAAGAAAATTGGCTAAGATTTCTACAAAAATTATTGCTATAAGCGAAAATCAGAAACAGGATTTAGTTTATAAATATCACATATGCCCTGATGAAAAAGTTGAAATTATTAAACTCGGTTTCGACCTTGAGCGTTTTCAACAGAATATTGATGAAAAAAGAATTGATTTTCGGACGAAATATTTAATTAAAGACGATGAAATTGCCATTGCTTTAACTGGACGAATTGTTCCCGTTAAGAATCACATGCTTTTTTTAAAAGCAATCGCACAATTATCAAAATTATCAACTAGAAAGTTGCGGTTTTTTATCGTTGGAGACGGAGAAACAAGGAAAAAAGTAGAGGAAAACGCAAAATCTCTAAATATAGATTTTGTAGATTTTAACACGGAAGCACGACCAGCTTTACTAACCTTTACTTCATGGATAAAAGATGTTGATGTTGTAAATGCAGGTGTTGACATTGTTGCTCTAACTTCCTTAAACGAAGGAACCCCTGTAAGTTTAATTGAAGCACAAGCTTCCGGGAAACCCATTGTTTCTACAAATGTTGGAGGAGTTTCAAATGTAGTTATAGAAAACAAAACAGCTCTTTTGTCCGAAAGCAATAATGTATACCAATTAACCCAAAACTTATTAGCTTTGATTGAGAATGATAATCTGCGAAAACAAATGTCAAATCAGGGTATTGACTTTGTTATGGAAAAGTTTCATTATTCTCGTTTGGTTTCTGAGACCGCTGATTTATACCATTATCTTTTAGCCGAAAAAAAGAGATCTGTTGCTCCGCTTATGGCAATTCAAAAAGGGTAAATTAGTCTCTTTTATTCTTTTATAATACTTATTTCTTATCAGAAGCAAACCTTCTTGGTTTTTCTTTGTTATTTTTACAAACACAAAATGGTAAAATATGAACTATTCGGTAATACTAGAAAATCAAAAAAAATATTTTTATTCAGAAGCGACAAAGAGTATCTCCTTTCGGAAGAAAATGTTGAAAACACTAAAAAAACTGATTTTAGATAACGAAGAAGATATTTTAGCTGCCGTTTATGCAGATTTGAAAAAACCAGATTTTGAAAATCAACTGACAGAGACCCAATTTACTTTATGGGAAATAGATTATTTTTTAAAAAATGTCTTAAAATTGGCCAAACCTCAATACGTTGAAACTCCTCTTTTTCATAAGCCAGGATATAGTTTTATAAAACCAGAACCACTTGGTGTTTCTTTGATAATTTCGCCATGGAATTATCCTTTTCAGCTATTAATGGCTCCTTTGGCTGCCAATATTGCCGCAGGAAATTGCACTCTTTTAAAACCGTCCGAAATCTCACCCAATACATCTGCGATTCTTGCCAAGCTTATTCCACAATATTTTAATCCAGAATATATTGCAATAATCGAAGGAGGCGTTTCAGAAACGAGTGAACTGTTGAAACTAAAATTTGATCATATTTTCTACACTGGTAGCTCGCAAGTAGGAAAAATAGTAATGACCGCCGCCGCTCAAAATCTTTGTCCAGTTACCCTCGAATTGGGTGGGAAAAGTCCTTGTGTGATAGAAGAAAATGTGCCACTGAAGCAAACCGCCCGAAAAATTGCTTGGGGAAAATTTCTAAACGCCGGACAAACCTGTATTGCTCCCGATTATGTTCTGGTTCACGAATCTATTAAAAATCAATTTGTTGAGCTTTTACAAAATACAATTACAGAATTTTATGGCGAAAATCCTCAAAATTCTGCGCATTATGCTCGAATTATAAATCAAAGGCATTGGCAAAGGCTCACTTCCTATTTGAAAAATGCAGAAATAATTTTTGGCGGCAAGTCCAATGAAGAAGATCTGTTTATTGCTCCAACAATTGTTGATAACCCCGATTTATCATCCCCTTTGATGATTGACGAAATTTTTGGCCCCATTTTGCCCATTATTACATATCAGAAAATTGAAGAGGTTGCTAAATTCATTAATGAGCGACCAAAACCATTGGCCATGTATGTTTTTTCGAAAAACAAAAGAAATATTAATTATTTAATTTCCAGAACCTCTTCTGGTGGAATGTGCATCAACGACACTTTATCTCATATTACAAGTTCCGAACTGCCATTTGGTGGAGTGGGAGAGAGTGGCATGGGGAATTATCATGGAAAAGCAGGATTTGACACCTTTTCACATTACAAAAGTGTAATGAAGAAAAGTTTTCTTGTAGATTTTAGCATGAAATACCCTCCATATATGAAGTTAAGTCCATTAATGAAGAAAGTGATTAAATGGATTTCGTGAGTTAAGTAATTGACTGCTAAACGGTTAACAGGCTACATCCACGAATTTCCGACGTATCCATTCTTCCGAGTATATCAAAACGTCCATTTGATTTAATTTCGCCCATATCATCGGTAGCAATAAAGCTACAGGAATCGATGTTTGCTAAATCAATAATGGAAATAGCACCTTTTCCACTTTCGAAATGTGCCATCGGATCATAAAGATCACGGATTAATATTTTCATTTGTGGTGGCATTCCAAATCCATTTTCATCTACTGAATAGGCTTGCGACAAAAGTTCTGTCATTCCATATTCGGAATAGACATTTTTAACCCCAAAACCATTTTTTAATAATTGATGAAGTTCCGCTCTAATCAGCTCTTTTCCTCTTCCTTTCATGCCTCCTGTTTCAATAATTTTCAAATCTGGAAAATCAATTTTGAATGTATTGCAAAAATCAATTAAAGCAAAAGTGACCCCAAATAAAACAACTTCTTTGTTCTGATTTTTCAATACTTCTAGTTTTTGAGCAAGTTTTTGAAAATCATTTAAATAAAAAGCAGAATCTGAGTTTTTTGTTTGCTGCATAAAATAGTTGACCATATGCACCAACGATGAATCCCCTCTTTCTATATAAGAAGGCAACATCCCTAAAATTATTTTTTCCTCTAAACTGCCAAAAACAGATTCAAATATTTTTACACTATTTTTGTTGTAAAAATCTATATCTTTAACATAATGCCTTGAACGAGTTTCACTTCCTGTGCCACTGCTTTCAAAAACCTGTTCTTCTTTGAATGAGCCGCTAAGTATTTTCTGAGTTTTAAAAAAACCAATGGGAAGAAATGGGATTTTTGAATAGTGTTGAATTTTATCAGGAAAAACAGAAAGATGTTCAACAAATTCATGGTAAATTTTGTTCTGTTCATATTGGTACCGAAAAACAGACAATGCCAAATCATTAAACGACTGATTTACCGAAAAATTTAATACTTTTGTTTTTAGTTCCGAACGAAGATTAGACATGTTTTTATAATGAATCGCAAAACAAAAATACATCAGAAAACCCTAGGTTTTACAATTTTGCCAGTTCTTTTTGCATTTAGCGTAATGCTTTTGTTGCAGAATTGTCGAAAACCCGAGGAGTTTCCCCCCATTCCACATATTGAATTTGTGAGTTTTAACAAAATTATTACGCCCAATGGCATTGATGATAAAGGCATTTTGACCCTGTTTTTCACGGATGGTGATGGCGACATCGGCTTAAGCGAAACCGATACTTTATCTCCCTTCGATCCAGAATCTGAATTTCATTACAATTTTTTTATCGACTATTTTGAAAAACAAAATGGCACTTTCGTCAAAGTTGATTTGCCCTTCTCTCTAAATTCCAGAATCCCAATCCTAAATACTTCCAACACCAACCGTCCTTTAAAAGGAAATATCGACATCGAACTTTTTATCAATAATATTTTATCCCCACATGATACCATTCGCTTTGAATGCCAAATATGCGACAGAGCACTCAATAAAAGCAACCGAATAGTGACTCCTGATATTGTTATCAAAAAACAATAATATTTCAAAAAGAGAGTTTCAATTACTTATTAATAAACCCTGCAAATAAAAATTGTAAGTTTGCACTCTAATTTTTTACGATTAAAAATGCTAAAAACAAAATACAAACTACTCAATACAATAAATTCTCCAGCGGATTTGAAAAAAATACCACTCGAGAAATTGGTTGATGTTTGCAATGAATTAAGAGGCTACATCATCGACATTATTAGCCACAATCCAGGGCATTTAGGAGCCAGCTTGGGGACCGTTGAGCTGACGGTTGCTCTTCTTTATGTGTTTGATATTCCGAACGATAAGTTGGTTTGGGATGTTGGCCATCAATCCTACGGACATAAAATTCTTACAGGTAGAAAAGATAGGTTTCACACCATTAGAACACATCGCGGATTAAGTGGTTTCCCTAAAATGAATGAAAGCGAATTCGATTCATTTGGAACCGGTCACTCATCCACCTCTATTTCTGCAATTTTAGGTTTTGCTACGGCAGCTCAATTGGATAAAAATACAAAAAGACAACATATTGCTGTCATAGGCGATGGTTCAATGACCGCTGGAATGGCTTTTGAAGCCCTAAACAACGCAGGAAGCTCAGATACCAATATGTTGGTCATTTTAAACGATAACGGCATCGCCATCGACAAAAGTGTGGGTGCGTTGGATAGATACCTGACTACTATTTCTACTTCAAAAAAATACAACGCTCTCAAAGAAAAAGTTTGGAAATTACTTTCTCGCAATAATGCTCATGGAACCGTTACCAGAGATATTATTCAGCAGATTGAAAATGGCATTAAAGGCTCGCTTTTAAGTCAAAGTAACTTTTTTGAATCGCTAAATTTACGTTATTTTGGACCTACATCAGGTCATAATGTTGTTCGTTTGGTCCGCTTATTAATGGATTTGAAAAGAATTAATGGTCCTAAACTTCTTCACATTCATACTCAAAAAGGAAAAGGATTGCCTTACGCCGAAGCCGATCAAACTACATTTCACGCACCTGGGAAATTTAATCCCGAAACAGGAGAGATTATTTCTACTTCTTGTGCCGATGATCCGCCCAGATATCAAGATGTTTTTGGTCATACTTTGCTTTCTTTGGCCAAACGCAATGATAAAATTGTGGGAATAACTCCAGCTATGGGTTCAGGTTGCTCGCTGGATATTATGATGGAGAAAATACCCGAACGGACTTTTGATGTTGGCATTGCCGAACAACATGCAGTGACTTTTGCTGCAGGTATGGCTGCTGATGGATATCTTCCTTTTTGCAATATTTACAGTTCCTTTTTGCAAAGAGCCTATGATCAAATCATTCACGATGTTGCTATTCAAAATCTTCCTGTTGTTTTTTGCATCGACCGTGGTGGCTTGGTAGGCGAAGATGGAGCAACTCATCATGGAATTTATGATATCGCTTTTTTACGACCCATTCCAAATTTAATCATAAGTTCACCCATCAATGAGTTTGAACTTCGAAATTTGATGTATACCGCACAGTTGAAGGCGAATTCGCCTTTTGTAATTCGCTATCCAAAAGGAAAAGGAACCCTGAAATTATGGCGTAACAAAATGGAGGAAATCCCAATAGGTAAAGGCAATATCATTAAAAAAGGGAGAAAAATTGCCATTTTATCCTATGGTCCCATTGGAAATAATGTCATAAAAGCAATGGAAATTTTGGATTACCTTCAAATAAAACCCTCGCATTACGACATGCGGTTTGTAAAACCCTTAGACCAAGAGTTGTTGCACGAAATTCACAAACAATATCCGGCGATTATCACGATAGAGGATGGTGTTAAAATTGGAGGTTTTGGTGCGGCTGTTCAGGAGTTTTTCTCGGATAATAGATATCAAAATCATATTTATAAACTTGGAGTAAACGACACTATTATTGAACATGGTGCCATCGACTTGCTCTACAAAGAGTGTGGTTTAGATGTCGATTCTTTGGTAGAAACCATAAAAAAATTGTGGAATGAACTTTCCTAAAAAAAAGATTGAAATAATGTCGCCAGTAGGCTCTTATGAGTCACTGCATGCTGCCATTCAGGGCGGTGCCAATTCTGTTTATTTTGGAATTGGAAATCTGAATATGCGTTCTCGTTCGTCTGCAAATTTTACGATTGATGATTTGAAAACAATTTCTGAAATTTGCAAAGAACATCAGATAAAAAGCTATTTAACGCTAAACACCATCATTTATAATAATGAAATTGAGGAGATGAAGCAGATTGCAAATGCTGCCAAAGAAAATGGTATCAATGCTGTTATTGCTTCCGATACGGCTGTTTTGCAATATCTAAAAAGCATTGGACAAGAAATCCATTTATCTACTCAATGCAATATTACAAACATCGAAGCCGTGAAATTTTATTCCCATTTTGCGGATGTAATTGTTACCGCTCGGGAGTTGAGTTTAAAACAGGTAAAAGAGATCGTAACACAAATACAAGCAGAAAACATCTGTGGACCTTCTGGAAATCCAATTCAAATTGAGATTTTTGTTCACGGAGCCCTCTGTATGGCGGTTTCTGGCAAATGTTATATCAGTTTAGACAATTTTGGATTTTCGGCCAATCGAGGTGCGTGTTTACAACCTTGTCGTAGAGCCTACAAAGTAGAAGATTACGACAACGAAATCGAATTGATGGTTGACAATCAGTATATTATGTCGCCAAAAGATCTTTGTACCATCGGTTTTTTAGATAAAATTATTGATGCTGGAGTCAGCGTTTTTAAAATTGAAGGACGCGGTCGTTCGGCAGAATACGTAAAAACGGTTACGCAATGCTATCGCGAAGCAGCAGATGCTGTTTTAGACGGAACATATGACGAAGCTAAAAAAGCACACTGGATGGAACGACTTGGAAAAGTCTACAACAGAGGCTTTTGGGACGGTTATTATTTAGGCCGAAAAGTGGGAGAATGGACTGAAAAATACGGCTCTTTGGCTACCCGAAAAAAGAAATACATTGGAAAAGTAAACAACTATTTTTCAAAACTGAGTGTTGCTGAAATAAAAATAGAAGCCAGCGAATTGAATCATAAAGATGAAATTATTATTTCGGGACCCACAACTGGCGTTTACGAAGATGTTTTGGAAGAAATCAGAGTCGATTTAAAACCAACAACCAAAGCCAAACAAGGCGATGTTTGCTCGATTCCTGTAAAAAGTGAAGTCAGAAGAAACGATAAACTTTATATTTGGATTGAAAACAAGGAAGACGTTGAATAATTGTCTTTTTGGTATTATAAAAACAGATGCATGAATATATGACGAAGGCGACAATTATCCTACTTTTCGCAATATTTTTTCCTTCTTTTGTTGTTCAAGCGAACTTTTTGACGGAGCAGAAAAAATATGCAAGAGTCAGAACTGCAATTAAAGAAAAGCAAGGTTTTATTGAAAAAAACCTCAAAGAAAACCAATTGACCATTGATGATTTTAATTTGCTTTTTGTTGCATACAAAGACAATGATTTGCTTGAAGTTTATGCCAAAAAGAAACTAGGTGCGAAATACAAGAAAATTAATTCGTATGTGATTTGTGCTCGTTCGGGCCAACTTGGACCCAAAAGAAAACAAGGAGACGAACAAGTTCCAGAGGGTTTCTATCACATTGACCGATTTAATCCATCAAGTAGCTTTTATTTATCACTTGGAATTAATTATCCCAATCTTGGCGACAAAAGAAAAAGCAAAGCTCATAATTTAGGAGGAGACATTTTTATTCATGGCTCATGCGTCACAATAGGCTGTTTGCCAATGACTGACAACTACATAAAAGAGATATATTTATTGGCCGTTCATGCAAAAAACAATGGTCAGTCTAAAATCCCAGTTTATATTTTTCCATTCAAAATGACAGACCAAAATCTGAAAACATATAAAACAAAATTTAAGGATAATAAAGAGTTAATCTCATTTTGGGACAATCTGAAAATCGGATATGACAAATTCTTTAAAGACCAAAAAGAGATAAGTGTAAAGTTTGCAGAAAATGGAGATTATATTTTCTAGGAATTGATATTTTTTACAAATAAATAATATAATAATAAACCAAATATACTTGAATAAGGAAGGTTTTTTCTTGTTCAAAAATCCACAGAAAGCATAAAACAATGAAGATCTATTTTCACATATTAACTGTTTTATCGCTCATCATTTTATCAAGTTGCACAAATGATTATTCGAGTGACAAAATGGTTTCTCCAAGCGAAAAATATTATTTTATTACAAAAATTAATCGAACAGACAAATCAAAAGATAACTACACTGACGTGGTGATATCGCTTTATACTGTAGAAGGAAAACTGTTGACAAATTTGAACACAAAAGCAGCTGATTCAAATAAATGGGCCATAGGATGGGATTCTAAAGAAGACATTATCATACTGAATAGTAGTGATATTGGAACCTATTCTTGGAGAATTGAGAATGGTGAATTTATAGAAATCGAACTGACGGAATCTATAAGAGAACAAGCGGAAGAGATACTAAATATAAATCTCAGAATAAGTGATAAAAATTGCTTTTTACCCAAACTGAGGAAATGACGCATTGTTTTTAAAAAATTCCGACAAAGCAGAAGCGATTATTAAATCAGCTGGATTGGTAATTTTGATGTTTTCTGGAATTCCAGGATAAAAATGCAATTTTCCAAAACAATTTTCATAGACGCTTCCATCATCCGTAAAATCACTTTTATAACCCAATTGATAGGCTTCTGTGATTTTTTCAGTTCGAAAACACTGCGGAGTTTGAACGGAATAAACTGAATTCCTGTCAACAAAAGTGAGATACTCATCTTTCAAAATTCGAATGCTATCGGTAACGGGATTAACAGGGATGGCGACATCAAAATCATGAGCAGCAATAAAAGCATTTTGAATCATTTCTTGCGACACAAAAGGTCTCACGCCATCGTGAATGGCTACAAAATCGGCAGATTGCACATAAGGCAATGCATTTTGGATGGAATGAAAGCGCGTTTCGCCCCCAGCAACAAGCTGATGAGGAATTTCAAAACCATGCTTATTCACAAGCTTTTCCCATTCTAGAATAGCGTGCAATGGAAGCGTAATTACAATTTGTATTTTATCATCAAAAAGATAAAAAGCTTTGATTGAAAGCATTAAAATAGGAATACTCCCAATTTCAATAAATTGTTTGGGAGTATTCTGTTTCATTCGGTTTCCAATCCCACCGGCTGTGATTATAACAGCTTTTTTCATTTTACAATATTAACATTGCATCGCCATATGTAAGGAAGCGATACTTTTCTTTAACGGCTACTTGATATGCTTCCATCAACAAATCGTAGCCCGTAAATGCAGCAACCAGCATCATCATGGGCGATTGAGGTGGATGAAAATTGGAAACAAGGGCATCAGAAACCAGGAAATTATAAGGAGGGAAAATAAATTTATTTGTCCATCCTTTTTCAATTTTCAAATGTCCTGATAAATAAACGGATGATTCCATTGTTTTGGCAGTAGTAGTTCCAATAGCACAAATTTTTCTTCGCTGTTCTTTAGCTGAATTTACAATTTTGGCACAGGCTTCATCAATAATAAATTCCTCGGAATCCATTTTGTATTTGGTCAAATCTTCAACATCAATTTGCCTAAAATTGCCTAGTCCAAGGTGCAATGTGATTTCGGCAAAGTTAATTCCTTTAATTTCAAGACGCTTTATCAACTCTCTGCTAAAATGTAATCCAGCAGTAGGAGCCGCAACAGCACCTTCGTGTTTGGCGAATATGGTTTGATAATTGGTTTTATCTTCGGGTTCAATATCTCTGATTTTTTGCAAATCATCAGGAAGTGGAGTTGTGCCAATATCTTTTAATTTTGATTTAAACTCCTCGTGGGTTCCATCAAATAAAAACCGAAGAGTTCTACCTCTGGATGTAGTATTGTCGATAACTTCAGCAACCAAAGAATCGTCCTCACCAAAATAGAGTTTATTTCCAATTCTAATCTTACGGGCGGGGTCTACCAAAACATCCCATAACCGGCTCTCTTTATCAAGTTCACGTAAAAGTATAACTGTAATTTTAGCTCCAGTTTTTTCTTTTTCACCATAAAGTAGGGCTGGAAAAACCATTGTGTTATTTAAAACAAAGACATCTCCATCATCAAAATAATTGATAATGTCTTTGAATAAATGATGTTCTATGGTGTTTTTCTTCCTATCTACCACCATCAATCTCGACTCGTCTCTCTC
Source organism: Bacteroidales bacterium (assembly GCA_028684405.1). Lineage (GTDB taxonomy): Bacteria > Bacteroidota > Bacteroidia > Bacteroidales > WCHB1-69 > JAQUGA01. Next base: position 12,372 of record JAQUGA010000023.1, read on the forward strand.
TGCTACAGGATGGATTGCAATTAATTCCTGTGGCAAGTGATACTTAAACTGTGAAAGTTTCATGTTGTTTTTTTATTTTAATATAACGAAAAAGAGTATAAAAGTAATAAATCGAGAGCCCTTTGTCCAGCGTTTAAACCTTATTTAACATTATTTACCGATTTGCATTTTACAGTGAAGATATAGGTGTCCATATAATCAGATGATTAGGAGCTTTTGTCAAGAATAATAATGGACTCAAATGCCCAATTAATATTTTCAAAAATTGAATTTATGTGAATATTTACTCCAAAGTATGGAGTTCTTTATGTCTCGTTTTCTACCTGTCTCTTTTTGAAATTTAATTTAATCTAGGAACAAGCAATAAATTTGTATTTTTACAAAAAAATTCTATGAAAAATATAAATTTTTCTCAACCATTTATTTTTATTTTATTTGTTTTTTTTACTCTAAAGTCTCTTTCTTTTGCTCAAATAATTCCAGAACACATATCCAATCAAGGAGTTTATTTGTTTCTTGATGAATTGGCAAATCAAAAAATAATTGAACTCAACTCTTTAATAAAACCCTATTCCAGAGTCTTTATTGCCGAAAAATTGACCGAGGCTCAAACAAAAAAAGAGTCTCTCAACAGTCGTCAAAAAAAAGAATTGGAACACTATTTAAGAGATTATAATCTTGAGCTGAATAAGAATTCAGAAGACTATAAATATAATTTACTTCCCCAAAAAGAGGATATTGAACTTTCTGTTTTCCCTTTTGGATTTTTTTATCACGATTCGCTTTTTCGCTTAAGCATTAAACCGATTTACGGAGTAAAAGCCTACGCCAATCACGATTCTTTAAGTTATCAGCGCTGGGGTGGTGGAGTTTTAAATGGATATATCGGAAAAAACTTTGGTTTTTATATGTCGCTTAGCGACCATCAACACAAATATAATATTATTCGTCCTCAATATTTGAGTCAAGAACAAGGAGCCCTCTTAAAGGGCGAAGATTATCGCGATTATAGCGAAGTTCGTGGAGGAATTACGGCCTCATGGAAGTGGGGTTCTTTAGGAATCATAAAAGATAATATATCATGGGGCGAAGGCTACCATGGAGCCAATATCTTTTCGGGAAGAACGCCCTCAACAAGCATGATAAATTTTGAACTAAAACCTACAAAATGGTTCGAATTTAAATATATTCACGCTCGTTTGGCTTCCGATATTTTAGATAGTAATAAAACCTACAGATATAGCAGCGGAGGGGTGAGGCGAATTATGAGAGAAAAATATCTGGTTGCTAATTTGTTTACGTTTTTACCTTTTAAAAATCTTTATATCAGTGCTGGAAACTCATTGGTATACAGCGATGAGGGAATTCAGCTGCAATATTTGAATCCATTTATGTTTTATAAATCGGTGGATGATTCTTATAACAATACTGATAATCAGGCTGGTCACAATGCTCAGATGTTTGCATCCATTAGTTCACGGAATATAAAATATGTGCATCTCTACGCAACCGCTTTTATTGATGAAATCTCGATTCGCCGAATGAGAGACCCCGAACGTCATTCTAATTTTGTAAGTTTAAAAGCAGGAGTTAGAGCAAGCAATGTTTTCAAATCAAACATTAATTTTACGGCCGAATATACCCGAACAAATCCACTTACTTTTCAACACTTTATCCCCACTACAAGTTTTGAAACCAATCAATATTGTCTGGGGCACTATCTTAAAGACAATGCTGAAGAACTGTTTTTTGCTCTCGAATTCAAGCCTTATTCTCGCCTAATGATCGGAATTAATTACACCGATATTAAAAAGGGAACTCCTTACCAATATGGAACCGTAGATCCTTGGGGAGTGCCTTTTATGGATAATGTTGATTGGAGCTCGAAACGATTTTCGGGAGTAATAAACTATGAATTGCTTTCTAAAATTATGTTCCAGGCAGAGGGAACGGTCTATTTCAACAAAGGGAATGCACATATTTACAATCCGTTTTATTTAGCCAGAGAAAAAGGAGTTGCCTTAACTGCTGGTTTATCCATCGGATTTTAATCAGTAGTTTTGATGGGTTAAATATAACCAAGTTTCTCTTTTTGAAATACCGGATTTGCGTAAATTAATAGAAATTTCTCCTTAAATTTTTCTTTGTCAACATCCGATTTGTCGATGTTTTTTTGACAATATGCAAGAAATTTTTCTTTTTGCTCATCGGTATAATGAGTTTTAAATTTTGATGAATTTGAGATTAAATCAGCAGCAATAAAATTACTTGAATATAAAACATAGTTTTTCAATATAGAAGCATCTAGTAATGTTGCAAAATGCTTTAATATTTCATTATCGTTGCCCTTTAAGTTTTTCCAATCCTCAAAACTATCATTCAAAGGTTCGCCAAAAACAATATTTACGTCACCCTTAAACTGCATTAATCCAGTTTCAATACTTAATAAATCTTCACCCGAACATTTTTCGTACTTTCCATTTTCAGAAATTACCAATTCTCGAGCTTTTAAAAAATCACATGATTCGTATTCGTATGAAACCGCTGCAGGAATAATGTTTAAATTATAAATTCTATCCAAAATAGAGCCTTCTCCCCATAATGTTAGCATTTTAAGCAAACCCTGTTGGGTCAAATCAATACCGTCTTTTGTACGGCCATTTCGCTGTGCAATCCATACCGAATTATTTTTGGCGATACTGGAAGAGATATAAGATGAAAGAACATTTGAATTTTCAATCAATTCACGAACGCTGCCATCGCGGATAACCAAAAACATTTTATTTAGCTTCGCAACATTAAGAAGTAGATCAGAGAGTACAAGATTGTTGCCAATAGCACTTTGAGCTGTTTTAAACCCTTTATTATATAGAGATAATTGCAAAAGTGCAGAGTCCAAAACAATATCACGATGATTTGTTACATACAAATATCCTTTGTCTTTATCAATCGTTTCAAATCGGGTGATTTTAAAATCATCAATCGTACTGTCAATGATTTTTTGTACAAATTTTTGAGAAATCTTATCTTGAAATTCGAGAATGCTATCTATTTTTCTTAGTTCAGCAATCTCAGCATCAATATTCTCCTTTTCGTAAATGAAGCGTTTTAGAAACATGAGAAAGTTTTCATTGTCTAAAATTTGATTCATTGCGACGTTAACTTCGTTGTCGTGATAGGGTCTAATGTAGTTGAGCTGATTTTCCATAACCTCTAATTTTTTGGCAAAATTAATCTTAAACAAACATAAAACATCATTTTTAGTAAAATAATGTTCTTAAACTATCAAAAACCATCTCTGTTTTTATGCAAATAGTCTTAATATTGCATTTTGTGTAAAATGTTAAATTTGCTTTTTTAATTAAGTACAGGCAACTATTTGTTATCTTTTTCAATCTTAATTTAAGAAACAGACACATTGTGGTTATTTGCTCCTGATTTATTTACCACATCAAACGGTCTAGTTTTATGTTGTTTATTCCCATAAGTAAAAGCATCTTCCCCAGATGCTTTTATTTTTAACGCTTTATTCAAAGAGAAAAAACGACAAGCTATCTCAAAAAATATTATTTTTGCCAATCGTAATACAAAAGAGATGCTAAAAGCAAGACATATTTTAATAGCCTTATTTTTAATAAACCTCAGTTTTTTATCTGCTCAAAACCCTATATATATGTTTGATGAAAAAAGTGGTCAAGAAATCATTTATGGAAATTGTTCAATAGAACACTTGAAAACAGGTATATTTGGTGAATATTTTAAGCTAGAATATCCCAATTATATCCCAAATCCCGAAATTATTGAACAAATAAATACACATCTGCAAGAATCTAACGCTCTTCAAATTGTCGTTATTATAGGAACATGGTGCGGAGATAGCAAAGATCAAGTGCCACGTTTTGTCAAAATCATTGATGAATTAGCCAATTCAAAATTGCTTATTTCCGAAATTATTTGTTTGGACAGTGATAAGACTGCACCTCAGTTCGACAATCAAAAATATAAAGTTGAAAGAGTTCCTACATTTGTTATCTACAACGAAAACATAGAAATCGGACGTATTGTAGAGACCCCTCAAAACACGCTCGAAACCGACCTCTTACAAATTATTCTAAAACAATAACTATGCTGGTTTTTAAAACACGAGAATCCATAGACAAGCATCTGCAGGATTTAAAAAAACAACAAAAAACCATTGG
>JAQUGA010000023.1:16670-19846 GCA_028684405.1 Bacteroidales bacterium
TAGGGAAAGTCCGTTTAATAGATAATATCATTGTTACTCAATAAATAAAAAATAAAATGCAAATTCAAGTTTTAAAATCAAAAATTCATCGCATTCGTGTAACGGAAGCCAATCTCAATTATATTGGCAGCATTACCATTGATGAAGACATTATGGATGCAGTGGGATTGATTGAAAACGAAAAAGTTCATGTTGTCAATATCAACAACGGCGAACGTTTGGAAACATATGTTATAAAAGGCAAACGTAATTCGCGAACGATTTGTTTAAATGGACCTGCAGCACGTAAAGTGCAGGTAAACGACATCGTAATTATTTTAGCATACGGATATATGGATTTGGAAGAAGCCAAAACATTTCAGCCCAAAGTTATCTTTCCAGCGGAAGAAAACGCTTTGGAAAACACCTAAACATCAAATTTCTTAAATTCATGCAATGCAAAAGCTGCATGAGTTGAAAAACAATTACTTTTGTCCCATGATTTTTGCAGATACTCACACACACCTCTATTTAGATGCTTTTGAAGACGATCGCTCTGAAGCCATTCAGCGTGCTTTTGATGTGGGCGTAAAATATCTTTTTGTTCCCAACATCGATGCACAAACAGCGAAATCAGTACTTGAGCTTGCTCAACAATTTCCAAATCAGATCTTTCCGATGCTTGCCTTGCATCCTACGAGTGTCAAAAGTGATTATTTGCAGCAAATTTCAGAGATTGAAAAAGTGCTTCACGAACATAATAATTTGGTGAAGGGAATTGGCGAAACGGGTATAGATTTATATTGGGACAAAACGTTTTTGAAAGAACAGCAAGAATCCTTGGAAATTCATGCACAATGGGCAATAAAAGCGAAAAAACCACTAATTATTCATGCTCGAGAATCGCACAAGGAAATTTTTGAAGTTTTGCATTCTTTTAAAAACCAGAACTTAAAAGGGATATTTCACTGTTTTTCTGGTGATTACCAAATCGCCAAACAAATTGTAGAAATGGGTTTTTTGATGGGCATTGGTGGTCCACTTACTTACAAAAAAAGCACCTTGCCAGATGTTGTTAAGCAATTTAGGCTCGAACATTTTGTTCTGGAGACAGATTCCCCTTTTCTGCCGCCGGTTCCGCATCGTGGAAAACGCAACGAAAGCAGTTATATTCCATTGATTGCCAGCAAAATGGCTGAAATCTTCAATACCGACATCGAAGCCATTGCAAAAATTACAACACAAAATGCAATTACATTATTCAACATAAAAGACGCATTCAATTATGAATAAAAAGATATTGGTCATATACACTGGTGGAACCATTGGAATGGTGAAGGATGAGATAAGTGGTACTCTCAAACCTTTTGATTTTGAAGATATTTATGCACACGTTCCGACGCTGAAATTTTTAAAACATCAAATTGATTTTTATACTTTTCCAGTATTAATTGATTCTTCAAATGTAGATATAAAATTTTGGATAGAGCTGGCCGAATGCATTGAAAAGTTTTATGAAGAATATGATGGTTTTGTTGTTTTACATGGTTCCGATACTATGTCATATACTGCATCTGCATTGAGTTTTATGCTAAAAAACCTCAACAAACCAGTGGTTTTAACGGGTTCACAATTACCATTAGGGGTGATTAGAACCGATGGACGAAGAAACATTATCAATGCTATTGAGATAGCTGCAGCATATATTAATGAAACGGCAGTTATTCCCGAACTTAGCATTTGTTTTGAAAATAAAATTTATAGAGGCAATCGAACTTTTAAAAATAATGCATCGCATTTTGAGGCTTTTCTTTCCCCTAATTATCCAACATTAGCAGAAATTGGAATTGAGATTAAATACAATACCGATGCAATTTTGAAACCCAATCACGAAAAACTATCGGTCGTTAAAACATTGGATAATAATATAGCTGTTCTCAAATTATTTCCAGGCATTCATCCTAACATGATTCGTTCTGTTGTGGAAACTCCGGGACTAAAAGCCATTGTAATGGAAACATACGGATCGGGAAATGCACCAACGGATGAATTGTTTATCAAAGAACTTGTACATGCCATAGAAAAAAACATACTGATTGTGAATGTCACACAATGCAAAAAGGGGAGTGTTCAGATGGAAAAATACGAAACTGGAAAAAAATTACAAGAAATTGGTGTTATTGGTGGATTTGATATTACGACCGAATCAGCGGTTTCAAAACTTATGTATTTGTTTGGTATAGAGAAGGATACGCTTAAAAGATCAACTCTATTTCAAACACCAATAAGAGGAGAAATGACAATTGATATGTAGTTAAAATAAAAAATATTATTTGCGAATAAATATTTTTTGTACATTAGCGGATTGAAACGACTGTTTTTTTAAAAAACAGTCGTTTCAAAAAAGGAGAGATGGCCGAGTGGCTGAAGGCGCACGCTTGGAAAGCGTGTGAACGCCGAAAGCGTTCCATGGGTTCGAATCCCATTCTCTCCGCAATAAAATTGAATATAAATACAATAAAATAAATAAAATAAAGTTTAAACTAAACGTAATAATCAATAATTAAAACTATGAAAAAATTAATTGCTTTATTTGCGATTGCGGGTCTCCTTACATTTGGTGTCACCAATGTTGCCATGGCACAAGATGCCACTTCGGAAAATACCGAAGTTACAACTGATTCTACCACTGCACAAGCAGAAGTTGCCGAAGAGGTTGCCACAGAAGAGCCCGTTGAAGCAACGGAAAGATCTTTCCACCAAGTATTAAAAGATAAATTTATTGAAGGTGGTGCTGGATGGATGGCTCCAATTCTAATTTGTTTAATCTTAGGACTTTCTCTAGTTGTTGAACGTATTATTTACCTAAACTTAGCGACTACTAATTCTAAAAAACTTTTACTTCAAATTGAAGAAGCTTTATCAAAAGGTGGCGTTAACGAAGCAAAAGAAATATGTCGTAACACCCGTGGACCTTTGGCCAGCGTGTTTTTCCAAGGTTTAGACAGAGCAGATCAAGACATCGACATTATCGAAAAATCAATCGTGTCTTATGGTGGTGTTCAAATGGGTCGCTTAGAAACCAACTTAATTTGGATTTCTCTTTTTATGGCTCTTGCACCCATGCTCGGATTTACAGGTACTGTTGTGGGTATGATTCAAGCGTTTGACTCTATTGAAGCAGCCGGTGATATTTC
>JAQUGA010000201.1 GCA_028684405.1 Bacteroidales bacterium
CACATCACCGTATCGGCTCCGCCCCAATAAATTTTCACGTTTCCATCGGGTTCGGGAATTGCCCCGCATGTAAAAACAACATTTGGGACGTAGCCTGTAATTTCGTATGTTTCTTCTGGCTGAAGAATCCATTCATCGCCTACGGCAATTATTTTTGCTGGATTTTCTAAATCGTGCAAAGCAACGCCAAGTCGGTAAACGCTTCCTGCCATGGTTGGAAATACACCATGATAAATATTGAGCCATCCGCGAGGCGTTTTGATGGGCGTAGCACCCGGACCAATTTTCATTTCATCCCAATGATATTGCATGGGTCTCATTATCAGTTCCGAATCGCCCCAATATCTTAAATCAGGGGAGTAGGAAATCCAAATTGCCCAAGGCGAAATTTCGGAGTGCGGCCGATCGAGTCGGGCATACAATCCATTGATTTTTTCTGGAAAAATTACCACATTTCTGTAATCGGCTTCGGTAATCAATGAAAATCGTTCTACGGAAGTAAAATCCTTGGTTTTTGCCAAGCCAATTCGTACGCCATTTTCCGAATATGCACTGTATGTAATTAAATATTCACCATCGATAAATACAATACGAGGATCTTCTATTCCATGTGCTTCGTAAGTTTTAAAAACACCTTCGGTAGCTGGCGTCAAGAAGGGTTTAGGGTCTACTTTAAAAGTAAAACCATCGCTGCTTATAGCTTTCCCAATAATGCTTCTTCCGTTGAGCTGATGCGACCTGAAAAGCATAATGTATTCGTTGTTGTGTTTCACCATTCCCGCATTGTGAACTGTGGCTACGGGATACGGAATGTCATCTTTGGTAAGAATTGGATTGTTGGGATATCTTTTTATTAATGTCTTTTTCAATTTATTTTGTTTTAATCTTTACGGTAATAATCTTTATGTGCTTCCAGCACGCTTAAATATGAAATTAAGTAGGCTAGAGTGCTTTCTGCCCCTTGGTTTTGGTTTACACCATAGCTTTCAAGTCCATCAAAACAACCCTGTGTTTCGTGATTGAAAAGGCTCATTCTCAAATCATTATCCCCGAGAAACCATTTAAATGATTTAAATAATTTTCTTAAATATTTCTTGTCGTTCGAAATATTGTAGGCTTGTCTATACATCAAAACCATCGCCATGGCATCAATAGGTTGTTGAGCAAAAACAGAGCGTTCTCCGTCTTTTTTATACCATCCTTCATTGCCAATAATAGATAAATATCCATTACTCATGGTGTGTTCTGTTAAGAAATTCATGGATTCAAAAGCTGCTTTTTCAATCGCTTCATCGTTTAAAATTTCTGTTGCATGCAGCAAGGCTAGGGGAAGTATGGCATTGTCATAAGCCAAAAGTTCTTCAAACCAATTCCAGTTGTCATGAGAGTTTTTTGTATAATGATCCATCAAAACATAGGTCAGATCTCTCAGCTTTTCAATCATAATATCATCCGACATATTGCTATGTAGGTATTGGGAAATACCAATTATTGTATTTGCAATACTTCGAATGGATTTTAATTCATTAAAATACGGGGTTGCTTTATCAAATATCATCTTGCCAATTTGATAATAGGAACCGTTCGGAGAATTGCTTAACATATATCCAATTGCCCAAATAGTTCTTCCAAAAGAATCTTCCGAGCCCACTTCGTCCAAAAATTGTCTGCTAAAACTCAGAAAGTTTTTGAAACTACCATTTGGGTTTTGCATGTAATGAATGTAGCTTAAATAAATTGGACACAGCTCAAGTGTGACGGGGTCTTTTTTGATTTTATACGCCATCAGGGCCATTAGTAGAGCTCTTGAGTTGTCGTCGAGGCAGTAGCCCTCTTTAAGGTTGGGAATTCCAAATTTTGCGTGTTGAATAATTCCGGTATCGTCGGTAAGACGTTTAATATGATTCAGCGAAAATTTTGGTAAAAGAGAAATATCGAAGGGGATAATTTCCTTCTTTTCAATTTTAATATTCTCTTCCATTACTTTTTCAACAACATCGTTATAAATAAAGCCAATCTTCGGCCAAGTTATCTTTCGTCCATGCTCAAATGCTTTCTTTCTGATCGCAAGTCGTTTTTCAGGATTATCAAGAAGGTCTATTAAAACATCTGACAACTGATCGGTATCTCCAAAATCAAAAAGAACGCCTCTGCCATTGCTCAATAATTCGGTGGCGTGCCAATATGGCGTAGAAACAACGGCAGAACCTACTCCTACAGCGTATGCAAGTGTTCCACTTGTAATTTGTGCTTCATTTAAATAAGGAGTTATGTAGATATCGGATGCATATAGATATTTAAAAAGCTCTTTTTGAGAAGTGTATTCGTTTAGTAAAACTACGTTTTTTTCAAGTTTAAGATCTTCAATAAGTTGGGTTAAATACAGTCGATACTCTTCGCCTGCATATCTAACAACATTGGGATGCGTTTTGCCTAAAACGATATATAAAATATCTGGATGCTTTTCGACAACTTTGGGCAAAGCCTTTATGGCTGTTTCTATGCCTTTGTTTCGCCCTACAAAGCCAAATGTGAGCAAGACTTTTCTCTTTTCTAATTTAAATTCTTTCTTTACTTCTTCCTGAATATATCGATAATTTGGCACGCCATGCTCGATGTATGCAATTTTTTCTCTTGGAATTCCATATATCTCAACCAACATTTCTATTGCTTTATAACTCATTACCACAATGCGATTGGCTATTTTGCCAATCCTTTGCAATATCTCTTTTTGGGTAAAAGAGGGCGCTTGTATTACGGTGTGAAGCGTTACTATTAAGGGGATGTCCAACTGATGAATCAAAGATAAAACATGAACTCCATCTTGTCCTCCAAAAATTCCAAACTCATGTTGCAATATGCAACAATCTGCACCACTTAAGTTTATGTATTTTGCTGCGGCCAGATAATCTTCCTGAAATTCCTGACGTATGGTAAATTTCACCTCTTCGGGATAGCTTAAATCTTCCTCAAAATCTTTTAAAGCAACAATAAAACTCTTATTGTGATTCGGTTCATCAATGTCTGATGCAATCATGGAGTTAAAAAGGTTTTGGGTAAAAGTTCCAATCCCACATTGTCGGGGAGGGTAAGTTGCAATATAAGCGTTTTTCATATTGTAATTTTTTAGTTTATATATTTATTTAAGCGACTCAATACATGCTTATGGATGCATGTGTCGTTATTAGAAAATATAATTTATGTAATATCATTTAGAAGTAAGGACATAATAATATCATATAAAGAATTGCACAATATACAAAAAATGATTGAATTATGAAAACAAATTTTGAAAAATTAAGACTAAAAGAGCTTTTGTGTTTTTGTTGTTCTGCGATGCTAAAGTATCGGATGAAGACTAGAATATCAGCCAAGGAAATAAGGTTTGAGTCTGTGTCTGTGAACTCAAAGCTTGCTATTATAGATGAAGTAAAAAATATAATTATTTCTTTTCCCCAATAAAAAACACAATATTTCCGTTTATTAGCTTTATATTTGAACTTGAGTAAAGAAGTAATAATTATTGGATTAAAATCGAAAAGATGAATTACATTGTAGAAATCTTGATTGCTGGAAGCATGATTTTTTATGTTCTTTTCGAGATAATTCGAATTAATCTATTCAAAAAGAGCAACAATGCATTATCAGCTGGATTAATCAGCATGTTATTGCTTGGCTTTGGGATTTATCTGTTGATTAAATATGGATTAATTGTCGATTATGGAGCAGACGAGGAGGTAATAGCAGCAAAAGCCAACTGGATGTTTGTTTTAGCAATTTTGAGTGTTTTTGTAGGACTTGTTTTTATATTTATTTCAATAATAAAACTTATAGTTTGGAAAATTAAGAAAATTAGATGAAAAAAATCCTTCTCTTTTTTATAGCGACTTGCGTTTTAATTTCGGTTTATTCTCAATTGCCGAATTTTAAATTTAGCACTGATTCGGTTCAGATTTCAAGTAAAGTTGAATTTTTTATTTTTGATGGTCCCTACGGTGAACATGAAAATTTAAAAAAACCGGCTATACGATTTATCGTTACGGTCAAAAATTTGGGAACAAAGCCAATTCCCGATTTAGGTGTTTCAAATCGGTCACAATATCTGAATTTATATATCAACGATAGCCTTAATAATCCAGTTTCGTTATATAACGGAGCAGACTTGCCAGGTCATCATTTGCTGCTGAAAGGAACTTCCGATACATACACTTGGTGGCTTTTTGAAGATACGGCGTATTCAAATGTTTTTACTGTTCAATGGGAATATTTGGATTTATTCTCAGAGAAATATAAAATCATCAAGAGTAAAAAAAGGATCGAGTTGGTTAAATGATTAATATTTTGGTGTGATATAAATTTATTTTATTCTCCTGATTATTTTTGTTTTAAATTTGGAAGTTGTTAAATTAAAAGTCTAAGCTAGACATTGATTGTAGTCGTAATGTCGGATTGACGAAATGCCCAGCAATCAAATATTATTATGGTTGCTGGGCATGTATAGATAAATAGAGAATGTTTTTGAACTGACTATTTCACTATTTTTTTCCAATTTAATATTTTCTCATTTTTAATGTGAAAAATAGTAGGATATGCTTTGTCTATTCCGTATTTATCTAAATCTGTATTTTCGGAAAATAAACATTCCAATTTGTTTTCCTTCGACTTTTTGTAT
>JAQUGA010000202.1 GCA_028684405.1 Bacteroidales bacterium
TTAGTGAAAAATATCCAGAAATGGATATGATTTCATACGGTCCAACTCTAAGAGGTGTGCATGCACCTGGCGAAAAAATAGATATCAATACCGTTCAAAAAACCTGGGACTTAACACTTGAGTTTTTAAGAATTTTAAAATAGATTTTATAAATGGCAGTATATAGTTTTTGTACTGCCATTTTTTATTATTTTTCAATATGATTAGATTTCTTTTTATTGGGATATTGTTCGTGATAAATTATTCAGCATGTGCACAAATTGCTACAAATAAAGATATTTATCCAGCGGACATCAAGGTGGGTGCTGCTCAGTTTGAACAATATTTACCCAGCCTTAAAAATAAGCGTGTTGCTATTTGTGCCAATCACACATCAATGGTTGGCAATTCTCATTTGGTGGACACTTTATTGGCACTCAAAGTGAATGTTGTAAAAGTTTTTTCGCCCGAACATGGTTTTCGTGGAGAAACGGAAGCAGGAAAGCATATTAGTTCCGTTAAGGATGATAAAACAGGACTTCCTTTGATTTCACTTTATGGCAAAACGAAAAAGCCATCTATAGAAGATATGCAGAATCTTGATGTCGTATTGTTTGATATTCAGGATGTTGGTGCACGTTTTTATACTTATATTTCCACCATGCATTACATTATGGAAGCCGCTGCCGAGAATGGAGTGGAGGTCATTGTGTTAGATAGACCCAATCCAAATGGATATTTTGTTGATGGTCCAGTGCTCGACAAGGCTTATTCTTCTTTTGTAGGAATGCACCCAGTGCCCATCGCTCACGGAATGACGATTGGCGAATATGCACGTATGATAAACGGTGAGTCATGGCTGGCAAATGGTGTAAAGTGCAATTTAAAAGTAGTTCGGGTTTTCAACTACAATCACACTTTGAGATACCAATTGCCCATTCCGCCATCGCCCAATTTGCCCAATATGGCATCGGTTTATTTATATCCTTCTTTGTGCCTTTTTGAGGGTACAAGCTTGAGTTTGGGACGTGGAACGGATTTGCCTTTTCAGGTAGTTGGTCATCCTGATTTAAAAATTGGTGATTTTTATTTTACCCCTCAAAGCATTCCTGGAAAAGCAGCGAATCCGCCTCTTCTTGGAAAAAAGTCCAGAGGTTTTGACTTGAGTCAAATGGCTGTTTCAGTGTTGAAAAACAACAATGAAATTAATCTGTTTTGGCTTATTGATACCTATCAAAATTTTCCTGATAAAAAAGCTTTTTTCAATAATTTCTTTGCCAAACTGGCAGGTAATAAAAGCTTGCAAGAGCAAATTGAAAAAGGGATGAGCGAAGCTGATATTAGAAAATCTTGGGAAACAGATTTGTTGAAGTTTAAAACCATTCGTAAAAAATACTTATTGTATACTGATTTTGAATAGTTTGTTGTTAGTTCATTAGCAATTTGTATTAGAATATATGAAACAAGCCAAATATAAAAATAAGAATCTTACGGATAATGCCCCGAATATTTCGATGGATATTAATCAAAATATGAAATGGTGGAAAATGTCCAAAATACCTTATTTTCTGTTGATGGTATTGGTGTTTATTTTGTATTCAAATACACTGACATTGGATTATGCATTGGATGATCGAATGATCATCACCGAAAATCAGTTTACAAAAAAAGGAATTGCTGGAATTCCTGAAATAATGACCAATGATGCTTTTACTGGTTTTTTTGGAACCAAAAAATCGCTGGTTGCAGGAGGACGTTATCGTCCGCTAACCCAAATTATGTTTGCTTTTGAGTATCATTTTTTTGGTTTAAATCCAGTTGTGAGCCATCTTATCAATCTGTTGTTGTATATTTTGCTGTGTGTTTTGCTGTATGCTTTGCTTAGAGAGCTTTTTACGTTTGAAAAAGACAAAGTCTGGTATTGTTCATTAGCATTTTGGTCAGCCTTGATTTTTTCACTGCATCCTGTTCATACCGAGGTGGTTGCTAATATTAAAGGGCGTGATGAAATTGCCAGTTTACTGGGAGCAGTGGCCGCATTTTGGTTCGCAATCAAATATCTGAAAACAGAAAAAATCATTCATTTATTATGGATGATGCTTGTTTTTATGGTTGGTGTTTTTTCCAAAGAAAATGCATTAACCTTTGTGGCAGTCATTCCATTGAGTATCTTTTTCTTTTTCAAACCAAATTTCAAAAAGCATCTTACCATCGCTACTCCGCTAATAGTTGTTTCGGGAATATTTCTATTTTTCCGCCAAATGGCGATTGGTGATTTAATGAATCAGGAAATACCGCCAGAAATACTGAACAATCCCTTTCTGAATGTGGATTATTCAACCGAATTAGCTACCGTTTTGTATACATGGTGGAAATATCTGACAATCATGTTGTTTCCGCATCCATTAACGCATGATTATTATCCTTTTCAAATTGCATATTACTCTTTGTCAAATGTTTTCATTCTTTTGTTTTTGTTATCATTGATTGTTTTAGCTTTTTTTTCAGTTTGCAAGTTTTTCAAAAACTCTTTATGGGCTTGGGCATTGATGATTGTGGCTGCTACATTTTCCATTCAGTCTAATTTGTTTTTCAATATAGGAACTTTCATGAATGAGCGATTTTTATTCGCACCTTCTATCGGATTGTCTATTTTAATTGCTTTGCCCTTTGTTTACTTTTTAAAAAATGAAAAGTATAAAAAAACTGTTTTTTCTGTATTAATAGTAATAATGACAGGATATTCTGCCAAAACTTTCAGTCGTAACTTTGCGTGGAAAAACGACCAAACATTATTTCGCACGGATGTAAAAGTCTCTTCCAATAGTATAAAATGCAATGTCTCTGCCGGAGGTGTTACTGTTGAAATGGCTAAGGAAGCCAAAACTGAAGTCGAGAAACAACAACTTTTAACCGAAGCCTTGGGATATCTTTCAAAAGCACAAAAATTGCATCCACAAAGCTTTTATGCATGGTTTCTTGCGGCAAATGCATATTCAGAAATGGGGGATTGGTCTAATGCTTTTTCGCATATGAAAAATGCTTTAATCATCAATTTTCAAAGTGCTGAAGCACAAAACAATATGCATTATATTGCACAAAAATCATATCTGGCACAAAATTATTCAGTTTCTGCCGATGCTTATTCTTCGCTTGCAAAGCTGGATGAAGGGAACGAAACTTATTTTATTTCACTCGCCAATTCCTTGTCTTATATAGATCAAGCGGATTCATCCTTGCGAATATTGCAGCGGGTGATTGATAAAAATCCTCAATCGGCAGCGGCATACGGTCGGATGGGAGAAATTTATGGCCGAATTTATAATAATCTTGGAAAAGCGGAATACTATCTTCTAAAATCACTTTCTTTAGACAATGAGGATTTGGCAGCCAATGAAAACATGGGAATTGTTTTAGGAATGCAAGGTCGTTTTCAAGAATCCTTACAATATTTATATAAGGCCGTAAATATTGATTCGACTCAGTCGCGGATTTATCTGAATATCTCAGGTACATACAAATATATGGGAGATCAGACAAAATCAGATGAGTATGCTGCCAAGGCAAACGCATTAACGAAATAATTTTCAAGATTAAATGAACAAATACTAAGGTTTTCAAGTTTAACATTGTTACACATTATACAACTAAATTAAAATTATGAATTCACATCAGCTATTAAAAGGTAAAAAAGGAATTATTTTTGGAGCTTTAGATGAAAACTCTATTGCTTGGCAAGTTGCTTTAAAGGCTCACGAACAAGGTGCTCAATTTGTTTTGTCGAATGCACCCGTTGCATTGCGTAAGAAAGATATTTTTCAACTCGCCGAACTAACGAATTCACAGGTGATTTCTGCCGATGTTACGCAAGTTTCCGAATTGGAAGATTTATTTGCCGAAACAATGCGTCTTTTGGATGGAAAATTAGACTTTATCCTTCATTCCGTTGGGATGTCACCAAATGTCAGAAAATCAATACCTTATGAGGATTTAAACTATGATTATATGATGAAAACATTGGATGTTTCCGCCATTTCTCTTCATAAAATGCTTTCCGTAGCCAAACGTATGGATGTTATTAATGATTGGGGTTCGGTTGTTGCTTTGACCTATATTGCATCGCAACGTACATTCTCGAGCTATAGCGACATGGCTCAAGCCAAGGCCGTTTTGGAATCGATTGTTCGTCAATTTGGCTATCATTATGGTCGCTCAAATAATGTACGAATTAATTCTATTTCTCAATCTCCTACCAAAACAACAGCGGGAACGGGAGTTTCTGGTTTTAATTCATTCTATTATTATGCACATGATATGTCGCCCCTCGGAAATGCAGATGCCATGGCTTGTGCCGATTATTGTATTACTTTATTTTCGGATTACACCAGAATGGTAACCATGCAAAATTTATATCATGATGGTGGGTTTTCATCCATGGGCATCAGTAATAAACTAATTGAACAGTATGAACAGTGCTTTGATCCAACTCGTGAGGATTAATATATTGATATATTGTGATGAATTGTTGTTCTAAATTGTTTATTAGGAAAACTTTTCTCACAGACAATCAGCCGATTAAGTAAATAATCAAAAAAAAGATTACAAAAGGTTTGGTTGTTTGAATATTTTCCGTACTTTTGCATTCCCAATTGAGACACAATCTCAACCGGGACAACAAA
>JAQUGA010000203.1 GCA_028684405.1 Bacteroidales bacterium
ACTGGAATTCCATATGTATTTGAATTTGACGAAAATATGAATCTTGTTAAAGATTACTTTTTGGCAGATGAAGAAACATTGAAAAAATTAATGGATGAAGTGGCGAATCAAGGTAAAAAATAACATACTATGAATCACTGGGTGATTCCAGACATACATGGGTGTTATAAGACACTAAAATCTTTGATCGAAAATCATATTTCTCTATCAAAAGAGGATACAATTACTTTTTTAGGTGACTACGTCGATCGCGGACCTCATTCAAAAAAAGTAATTTCTTATATTATGAAGCTTCAAAAAGAATTTCCAAATGTGAATTGCATTCGTGGAAACCATGAAGAATACATGTTAGAGGCTTATAAGAGAGAAAAAAACCGCAAATGGTATCATTTTTTTCCTGATAAATCGGCCTTGAAACTATGGAAATCGGTAGGCGGAAAACATACATTGCGGAGTTTTAAAATCAAAAGGGCACTGGATATTCCTGAAAAATATGTCAAATGGCTAGAAGATCTTAAATATTATGTATTGACCGACAAGTACGTAATTGTACATGCAGGTTTGAATTTTGAAATCGACGATCCCTTTTCAGATAAATTAGCCATGACCCAGTTGAGAAACTTTAAAGTGAAACCTGAAAAAATAGGAAATCGTAAAATAATTCATGGTCATGTGCCTTTAAGTTTAGATTTCATTCTGTCGACAATTGAAGACGAAAATTCTATGTATATTGCCCTTGACAATGGTTGTTACCGTCGTTCGAAAATAGGTCTAGGCAACCTTTTGGCTTTAGAAATTAATAGCTTAAGGGTAGTGTCACAAGTAAATATTGATATAATTTAAAATACAAAAAA
This sequence comes from Bacteroidales bacterium, assembly GCA_028684405.1. Taxonomy (GTDB): domain Bacteria; phylum Bacteroidota; class Bacteroidia; order Bacteroidales; family WCHB1-69; genus JAQUGA01. The sequence goes on from JAQUGA010000203.1 coordinate 855, forward strand.
ATGAGCGAAAAAATTTCATCAATCGTAAAACCTGGAGTTGCAACCGGAAAAGATGTTCAAGAAATCTTCAGAATTGCTCGCGAGCATCAATTTGCATTGCCCGCCGTGAATGTGGTTGGAACCAATTCTGTGAATGCCGTTATGGAAGTTGCCAAAGAGGTTAATTCACCAATTATTGTTCAGTTTTCAAATGGAGGTGCTTTGTTTTATGCCGGAAAATCCTTAAAAAATGATCAAGAAAAAGCAGCTATAGCCGGTGCGATATCGGGTGCTCAGCATGTGCATTTGATGGCAGAACATTATGGAATTCCCGTGATTTTGCATACCGACCATGCGTCAAAAAAACTATTGCCTTGGATTGATGGTTTGTTGGATGCCGGCGAAGCCTTCTATAAAATTCATGGAAAACCGCTTTTTAGCTCTCATATGCTCGACTTGTCTATAGAAACGCTAAAAGAAAACATCGATATTTGTAAAAAATATTTGACTCGAATGAGCAAAATTGGAATGACATTAGAAATTGAACTTGGTATTACGGGCGGTGAAGAAGATGGCGTTGACAATACAGGAATCGACAGTTCAAAACTATATACACAACCCGAAGATGTAGCTTATGCTTTTGAAGAGTTGAGTAAAATTAGCGACAGCTTTACCATTGCGGCTTCTTTTGGAAATGTTCATGGTGTTTACAAGCCGGGAAATATTAGATTAGAACCTATTATTTTAAAAAATTCTCAAGAATATATTTATAGGAAACTTAAAACAGAACCCAATCCGGTGAATTTTGTATTCCATGGTGGATCGGGCTCCGAACCCGAAAAAATAAAAGAAGCCATCTCTTATGGCGTGGTTAAAATGAATATCGACACCGATACTCAATGGTCGTATTGGGAAGGTGTAATGAATTACTATAAAGCCAAAGAAGCATACTTGCAAGGGCAAATCGGAAATCCAGATGGAGACGACAAACCCAATAAAAAATATTACGATCCTCGAGCATGGTTGCGTGAAGGCGAAAAATACACAGTAGCTCGCTTAAAACAAGCCTACGAAGATTTGAATGCTGTAAATAGATACTAGTCGGTTTTTTCGAAGAAATTTAGAAAACAAAAAAAGAGTCAATTTTGACTCTTTTTTTGTGCGGATGAAGGGACTCGAACCCCCACGCCTCTCGGCACTAGATCCTAAGTCTAGCGCGGCTACCAATTACGCCACATCCGCTTTAGGAAGTGCAAAAATAATAAAAAAATCAATTCAAAGTGCTTTTATCAATATTTTTTTCAACAATTATCATCTGCATACCATTCTGCGTATGATGTTGCCGTTTCTCGCAGCAATAAAGAATGAAGCTTTATTTTGTGGGGTAATATTTTTTGCAGACGTTGTGCAAAATCAATCAGCATGTTTTCGCTTGTAGGTTGATAGTTAACCAATTGTATATTTGCAAAATGCTTTTTCATGGTCTTTATCAATTCTGCATCACTCTCTTTGCTAAGAACCAATGCGTGATCGAAAATATCAATAATCTCTTTTTTGACCATTTTTTTCAAATCGCCAAAATCCATCAACATCCCGTTTTTAGGTGATTTTTCGTCATTTAGCGGTTTCCCAACTAAGGTAACTAAAAACTCATAGCTGTGTCCGTGGATGTTTTTGCACGGACCATCATAGTCTTTTAAGGCGTGAGCCATCTCAAAAGTAAACTGCTTGGTTATTCTAATTTTATTCATTTTATCGAAGGATCTTAAAAACGGATTTATGATTATTGCTTTCTACAGTTAGAAAATATAATCCTTGTGAAAACTGTTGAAAATCAATGATGTATGAATATGATTCAGGAGTAAAAGAATTTATTTTTTTACCGCTGATATCCGAAATCCATATTTTTGTAGGCAATTCTAGGCTATTATTAAATTCAAGATATAGATTATCCACAACGGGATTAGGGGAAAATCGAACAAAAAACACAATATTATCACTTGCAACAGAAGTTTCTTGGTTGGTAATGGTAATTTCTTTACTGCCAAACACATTGGAATTATCTGTAGCAGTCGCTTTTACCAATACTGTTCCGTTTCCATTGGCAGTTAGCAAACCAGTAGTGCTGATGGAAGCCGAACCGCTTTGGTTTTCAACGGACCATACAATATTTTGGTTGGTTGCATTGCTCGGTATGACTTCGGCGTTCATTTGCAAACTGCCTTGTGGTGTGGAAATTACATCCAAATTATCTTCAGAAGTGACAACGATGGAAGTGACAGAAATAGCATTTCCTCCCCAAATGGAGTGAACCCATTCTGGGAAATCAATATATGGATTTCTGTTGTGTTGAAGCTGATAAACAGCATTGTTTCTATTGATTTCTTTTTGGCTAACAGGGTCAGCAATGTGCCATTCAAGAAGTAAATTAACAGCCCATGTTGAATAAACCGTAGTATTGTTTCCTGCAAACATTGGACTTGACCAATTTGCAACCACATTTTCATAACGAGTGGCCATATAAAAATAGGTCCTGGCAAAATCGCCTTTGTATTCATCAATAGGCTCGAAAACAGTGCCAGAATATCCAGGATAAGAGGATGGTCCAAGTTTGCTTCCATTCATTGATGTCCACGAAGCATTTCCCACTTGACCAAAAGGAAAGTTGGAGCGTTTGCCATTTACGTATCCATCAGTAGGATAGAGATGAAATAAATCACTATACATTGGAGCCCCGTCGTTAAACCAGCTTTTGGGCATGGAGTGCTCGCGATTATAACAATCGTTTTCGCCACTATAATTACCACATTGATCGGATATGAAAGTGTATTCATATGGAGGCGTTCCGTTGGGATTATCAGAGTACATGTCCCAAACTTTTCCATTTGCTTTTTTATCGGTGCTTTGAAAATCAGTCCATAATTGAGAATAAGATCTGACGGTATGCCCTTTAATAATATTGTATAATTCTGTTTTTAAAGGAAAACCCTGCAAGCCATCCGCCGAATCATAATACCCGGGAGGTATTTGTCCCTGAACTCGTATAAAAAGGCTTACTTGTAGTGCCAAAAAAGTCCATGCTAAATATTTTAATCTTCTTTTCATTTTTTTAAGATTTTTTTATATATAATAAAGATGATCTAACAGTATTTTGAGTCCTAGAAAAAGAAGAACAATTCCACCAAAAATTTCGGCCCATTTGCTGTTAATGTATTGACTCATAGTTCGTCCAATTTTTACTCCTACGAGCGTGAGTAAAAATGTAATATTTCCGATTATAAAAATTGCTTTAAAAATATTTACTTCCAAAAAGGCAAAACTAAGTCCCACCATAAAGGCGTCAATACTGGTTGCTATCGAAAGAGCCAACAAAATACGGATGCTTGATAAGTCGAAATAACGATCCACCTCTTTCTTTTTTATTGCTCCTCCAATCATTTTTATACCATTAATCGAAAGAATTGAAAAAGCAATCCAGTGGTCGTAAACTTGAATATATTCTTCAAAAACACCTCCCAACAACCATCCTAAAACCGGCATTCCCGCTTGGAAAAGACCAAAAAACAAAGCCATTAATAAAATGGTTTTTTGCGATGTTTTTTTCTGATAAATGCTGAAAGACAGTGCCACCGCAAAGCAATCCATGGCTAATCCAACGGCAATAAGACTAAGTTCTATATAGTTCACGTTCTCAATGTTTTTTACAAAAGTACACAAAATGTTGTTTGGTCGTGTTCCGTTTTTTTAGATATGCCACGCAAGTCGATTTATTACAATCTAAATACAAAT
>JAQUGA010000204.1 GCA_028684405.1 Bacteroidales bacterium
GTTAGTTAGTTAGTTAGTTAGTTAGTTAGTTAGTTAGTTAGTTAGTTAGTTAGTTAGTTAGTTAGTTAGTTAGTTAGTTAGTTAGTTAGTTAGTTAGTTAGTTAGTTAGTTAGTTAGTTAGTTAGTTAGTTGCGAATAAATAAAAAAAAATGGATTTGATGAGCTAAAATTGAAAAAATATTTGTAATATTGTGTTACTTTTTCAACACAGATTTAATTGGGTTCTATTTGTGTTTGAAAAAGTCAGAAAAACGAATTTTTAGAACCCACCCTAATTTTGATGCATGACAAAAAGTATAAAATATATATTATTTCTATTTTGGATAACGGTTTCTTTGAGTGCATTTTCGCAAAGCAAAACCCAGATACAGCTTGTTCGAGCCGAGCGTTTGGATTATGACGAAGGCGTCATGAAAGGCGTTAAGCGTATAATAGGAGATGTCGTTTTTGAACACGATGGAGCTTTTTTATATTGCGATTCCGCTTGGCTATATGAAGCCAATAACAGTGTTGATGCATATGGCGAAATTTTGATTCAAGTAAATGATAGTGTGAGCATTACAGGTGAATTTATGCATTATGACGGAAATACCCGTATTGCCAATATCGAACGTGATGTGGTGATGAAAGACAATACCTCTACTTTGACTTCCGATAAAATTATATACGATCGCAATACGAATGAAGCTTTTTACAATACAGGAGGCGTTTTGAAGGACACAGAAAATACGCTTACCAGTATTATTGGAATATATCAAACCGCTACCAAAAAAGTTTTTTTCAAGGAAGATGTTGTTTTAGTCAATGAGAGATATCGGCTTGAATGCGACACTCTTGTATATCATACTTCTACTGAAATTGCATATTTCCCATCGGCTACAGTAGGTGTTTCCGACGAAAATTATATGTATTGTGAAGATGGTTGGTACGAAACAAAAACCGACATTACGATGCTTAAAAAAAATGCCTTTTTAAGCAATAAAAATCAATCGGTAAAAGCCGATAGCATCTATTTTGACCAAAAACAAAAGTACGGTTATGCATGGTTGAATGTCATTTTGCGCGATAGTGTTCAGGATATTTTTATGCTGGGCGATTTTTGTCATTACGACGATTTAAAAGGTTTCACTTACATGACCGACAGGGCTGAAGCTCGTATGGTGGAAAATTTGGATACTTTATATTTGCATGCCGATACTTTAAAGATGTTTTTCGATTCTACTCAAACAGCACAATTGTTGACGGCCTATTATCATTGTTTTTTCTATCGCGATGATATTCAGGGATATGCCGATTCGTTGGCTTATAATGCTGTAGATTCGGTTATTTATCTATATAGAAACCCTGTTTTGTGGTCGGAAGAAAATCAATTAAAGGCAGATACGATCACACTGTTTTTGAAAAATGGCCAGTTTGATGAAGTTCATTTGAGCAATTTAGCTTTTATCTCGAATGAGCTTGAATTTCAAAGATATAATCAAGTAAAAGGCAAACGAATGCTGGGTTATTTTAATGAAAATAAATTGTTTAAAATTGATGTTTTGGGCAATGCCGAAAGTCTCTATTATATTGAGGAGGACAACGGAGATCTGATTGGTGTTAACAAAACAGAGTCGGCTTTTATGACCATGTTGCTCGATAAAAACACATTTACAAACATTAGTGTTTCGGGTAAGCCAAAAGCTAAAATGAGTCCATGGGAAAGCGTTTCAGAAGAGGAAAAGAAATTATTGAACTTTGTATGGTTAATCCAATTTCGCCCATTTAGTAGAGAAGATATTTTTGAATTGCATGAGAAAAAGAAAAAATATGAAGAAAAAGCAAGCGAGTAAATAAGTGATGAAGTAACTGATTAACTGATTGCGTTCGCGATACTATTTTTTTTATTCCTAATTGTCTTCCCAATTCTTTATTTCTGATTTTTAGTTCGTAATTGACTTAGTAATCAGCTTTTTACGTAGATGTTAAAACATTTATATAAAAGGAATAAGGTTAAAAAGGAATAAAATTAAAGAAAATAAAACATCATCATTTTTCTTTTTATATATTTGTAGACTCAAATAAAGGAAGATTGTTGAAAACAGAAGAAATAGATAAGCTTTTTGAAGCGATACAGCAATATCAAAATATTGTATTAATGATTCACCGCAATCCAGATGGCGATGCTATGGGGGCGGCTTTATCATTTCAGCGTTTGCTGGTAAAGTTGAATAAAAAAGTGAATGTAATTGCGCCCAATATGTTTCCCGATTTTTTAGGGTGGATGAAAGGAAGCGAAGAAATTATTATTGCATCCGAACAATTCAAACTCGCCAGTCAGCTAATTGACCAAGCAGAGCTGATTGTTAGCATGGATTTTAATTCATTTTCTCGTTTGGGAACCGAATTAGAGCCATTGTTGATTCAATCTAAAGCCGTTAAAGCCTTGATTGATCATCATTTGGAACCAGATTTAAGTTTTGATATTCTTTGTTCGGAAATAGATACTTCCTCTACTTGCGAAATTGTTTTTCAGTTGATTAAAGATTCTACTTACGAATCTTATTTTGATAAATATATGGCGGAGCATTTGTACGTTGGTATTGCAACCGATACAGGCTCTTTTAGTTACAATTGCAATCGTCCTTCAACCTATGATGCGATTTCATATTTAATGAAATTAGGTATTGATGGAGAAGCCATTCATCGAATGGTTTACGATACCTATTCTGAAAACAGAATGCGCCTTTTGGGTCTCTGTTTGAGCGAACGATTGGTGGTTTTGCCAGAATTTTCGGCCTCATTTATCTATCTGACCAAAGAAGATTTGAAAAAATACGATTATCAAACTGGCGATACCGAAGGGGTGGTAAATTATGGACTTTCCATTTCGGGAATAAATATTACCGCTTTATTTACCGAACGGGATAATAAAACCAGAATCTCCTTTCGTTCCAAAGGCGAGTTTGACGTTAATATGTTTGCCCGTACACATTACAACGGAGGTGGACACAGAAATGCTTCTGGTGCCGATTCTAAAGAGAGTCTCGACGAAACCATTCAGATATTTAAAGAGGCATTAAGTCTGTATAAAAATCAATTGAATTTTTAGTTCCGTATGAATTCAAAAAATAAAATATTCATTATCCCTTTTGTGGTGTTGCTTGGTCTTATTATGGCTGGGTGTACGAGTACGTCTGATACTAAGGAAAAGGAAATTGTTGCCATTAATCAGGATGATTATATTGAACCTTTGATTGTTGCCAACAAAGAATCGATACGATTGGAAGATGGCGACATTGATTTGTTTGTCAAACGGTACGGTTGGGAAATGAATAAATCTGAAACGGGATTGCGTTATTTCATTTTCAATCAAGGAGATAGCTATCATCCCAAAGTGAAAGACAAAGTTGAATTGGCCTATTCCATGCGATTGATAGACGGGACGGATGTGTATGATTCAGAAACGGATGGAAATAAAGAATTTGCATTGGGGAAATCGGATGAGATTAATGGCTTGCAAGAAGCTGTAAAAATGATGGGAGAGGGCGGCAAAGCACGATTGGTAATCCCTTCCTATTTAGCATATGGAATGTCGGGCGATGGTTTTTTAATTCGCCAACGCATTCCAATTATCATGGAAATAGAAATAATAAAAATAACAAAATCAAATTAATCAATTAAATTTATGAAAAGAAATACCTCTTTAATTCTAATGATTGCAATGGCTGCAGTTGTTTTAAGTGCATGTTCAAAGTACAAAGGTTTCGATAAAACCGATAATGGTTTGTACTACAAAATTCACACAACTTCGGAAGATGGAGTGAAACCTCAAATTGGAGATGTCTTGACATTAACAATGGTTTATAGAACTGAAAATGATTCTATTATTGAAGATTCCAGAACAAAACCATATCCATTTATGATTGTTTTGAGCGAACCTCAATTTAAGGCTGATATTTATGAAGGATTGGCTTTGTTGAAATTGGGCGATAGTGCAACATTTATTCTTCGTGCAGATTCCTTCTACTTGGTTACTGCCGGCTTTCCAGAAGTTCCAGCATATGTTACCAAAGACATGATGTTGTATTTTGACTGTAAAGTTGAAGAAGTTAAACCTCGTGCTCAGTTTGAGCAAGAAATGGCCGAATATCAACGTCAACAAGAACAAGAATTGGCAAAAAATAAAGAGTCTGAACCCGAAATTATTGCCAATTATGTAAAAGAAAACAATATTAAAGTAAAACCCAATGCAGATGGTTTATATTACATCGAATTGCTAAAAGGAACAGGTGCTAAAGCCGAAAAAGGGAAAACATGTGTGGTAAACTACAAAGGCACCACTTTAGATGGTAAAGTGTTTGATTCATCAGAAGGTCGCCAACCATTCGAGTTTGTTTTAGGACAAGATGCCGTTATCGAAGGATGGCACCAAGGCATTGCTTTGATGAAAGTGGGTGGAAAAGCCCAATTGTTAATTCCTTCAGCTTTGGCTTATGGCGAAAGAGGTGCAGGAAATTCAATTCTACCTTTTACACCCCTTTTGTTTGATGTTGAATTAGTTGGGATTAAATAAGGAGACTATTTTCAATATTTAAAATGAAATTATTATA
>JAQUGA010000205.1 GCA_028684405.1 Bacteroidales bacterium
GGCAATTATCTTATCATTTCATTGTGTGTTGGCTTGCAAGCTCTTTGGCAAAGCTTTGGTTTGGGTGCGTTGGCTTACTTCGACAAGCTCTGCACAAGTGTGTGGCTTTGGCAATGTGCGTGCAATTAGGTAAAGGTTATATGTTTTAAAAAAGAACAATATATTGTTTTGTAATGAAACAATTTGTATTTTTGTTGCGTTATTATGGAAAAACCTACTACAACTATGAGCATTAAACTATCACAAAAAGAAATTGGTCAGAGAATCACAGCATTACGTAAGCTAAAGGGCCTTTCACAGGCTGATTTAGCCAAAAGGCTTAAAATTTCTCGACCTTCACTAGCGCAAATTGAGCTAGGCAACAGGAGCGTTGACGTACTTGAATTTCAAAGGCTTTCAATTATTTTAGGGTTCTCTTTGGATGAATTTATGTCTAAAGACTTTGCTGCTTCCGATTCGATTGAATTCAACCCCCAAGGGAAAAAGCAAACTACCGAGGAGCGTATTTCTGTACCTAAACTTCAGGTAAACAAATTCAAAAACGTGCTTCTTTATATTCTCGAAAAATGCGCTGGTAAACCCAACGTGGGTGAAACTGTGCTTTATAAATTGCTTTATTTCTCTGATTTTAACTACTACGAACTTTATGAGGAACACCTAACTGGCGCTAAATACCGAAAATTGCCCTTTGGCCCTGTGCCTCAAAAGTTAGATACCATTATTAATCAAATGATAGATGCTGGACAACTACAACGGTTAAAAACGGATTACTATGGTTTACAGCAAACACGTTATTTACCATTAACCAAAGCCAGCCTTATTGAACTTAGGGCAAGCGAAAAAGAGGTTATTGATAGGGTTATTGAGCAAATGAGCGATTGGTCTGCCTCTGCTATCAGTAATTATTCCCATAAAGATATGCCGTGGTTGGCCTCAAAAGAGGGTGATGAAATAAATTACGAACTGGCTTTTTATAGGGAAGCACCCTTCTCTGTAAGAAACTATTGTGAAGAAATTGAAGAGCAATGATATTTGATGAACTAGAAGAATACAAAAAGGACTTAAAAGGCCTTCTGAAAAAGTATAGAACCCTTAACGACGATATTAAAGTTGTTAAGCAGGTGCTGGAGATTATGCCAAATGAGCGACCTCCATTTAGCTTCAGGATTGACAATCTAGGCATTGAAACGTGTATTATTAAGGTAAAAATGATAGCCTGTAAAGCACTTAAAGGGCGTGGGGTAAACTCGGGTTTGCGATTGGTTTACGCTCACTTTCCAGCCGACCAACGAATAGTTTTTATTGAGATGTACCATAAGAACGATAAGGAGAACGAGGATAGACAACGAATTTTAAACAACTTTAAATAGCGAAAAAATGGCAAAAGGAAAAAACCAGTACGTTGTACCAACCAAAGAGCGTTGGAGCGTTGGCTCGGTGCGTTTTGCCAATGTGCATACAAGCGAAGGGATGGCTAGCCACTTACTATTTCCGTCAATTTTTCTTTGAACTGTGTTTCCCTTTCTGTTTTATTATAAAATGGCATTCCAATGATTCTTATTTTGTCATTCTCATGCAATATTGCTTCTTCTTCAATGTCGACAAAGAATTTTTCTTTCCAGTCGTCAGTCGGTATCAAGTGTGAGCCTTTGGGCTCTATGAATAATTGATAAACAAGATTTTCTCCGCTTTCTTTTTCTGTCATAAAAAGTACATAATCAGGTTCGGTTGCTTTTCCATCGCTGAACCTGAATATTTTGAAAAATCTCTCGTTACGTATCAAGTAAATATTTTTGAAACGATTTTCAAGTTCTTCCATCTGCGAATCAAGGAATTTTACCAATAATTTTTCTTCCGATGAACCGTAATTTTCTTTGTATGCGTGCCAATCTCTTGAGTTTAAATCAAGATAATATTTTTCATCAATGTCGCTACGCATTGTTGGTTTACCTGTTTCTTTGTCGGTATTTTCTTCAATGGCAAAATACATTTTCTTGTCTCGGAAAACTTTACGAATCGGTTCTCTTTTAAATGTTTTTGTTCCCCGATAATCACCGAAAGTCTGATTTATTTCTTCGGAAATTGAAGTCAGGAACGATAAGCAAACATTCAATTTATCTTTTGGAGTTAGGTTTTTAATATCCTTTTCAAGTCCGATTACATCAACTTCAATTTCTGCCAGTTTTTTTGCAATAAAGTCATCAACCGATTTTACCGATGGAAAATAGCGTTTCATACTGCTAAAGTGATAAAAAGGAATTTTATTCATTGCCTTTTTCAATATCACTTTATCCCAAAGTATCGGTTTGTATGATTGTGTTTTACGGTCAACTTGTTTGGTCTCATGTTCGTTAAAAATCACAGATTCTGCGGTTGCAAATGTCCGCAATTTATATTCATGTTTTTTACGGATTGCAGGCTCCTGATATTCAAAATTTAATTGTGGGTCGTTTTCAACTTTTTTGTTAATGAATACAAAACCTGTTTTATAAAATTTCGATTCTTTAAAATCGTCTTTCAGTTCAAGAAAAACCTCTTTTTTCTCCTTTGGAACAATACCAATTTCTTGTAAAGCGGTGTTTAATTCCTGTATGTATCTTGGATTGTGAGAACAATGATAATGCAGTTCTTCGCAAATCCTCATTTCATTTTCAAGGTCGGTGTCAAATTTCCGTTGGTCAAGTGGCTGTTCTTCTGAAATTTTAAATGGAAAATATCTTGCACCACGACCAATTAATTGGGCTTCCTGTACGGTTGTTTTTCCTGGTTTCCCTCCTTTAGAATCTCGTGTTTCGTACAAACGGACAATATCGTAAAGGTTTAAAACATCCCAACCCTCGTTAAGTTTATCAACGGCAAATACAACCCGATATTCATTGTCTTTTGCTTCAAGCGTATTTATTACAATCTGCTTTTCGTCTGTATCGTTTTTTGAATTAACCGAAATGATTTTATCCTCCGAAAAATCATCTTTTAATTCATCAATCAGGTTGGCAGTTGTAATTTTTGATTCCTCAAAAAACTGAAAAGCTTTTTGCAGGGTTTCATTGCCTTTTAACTTTCTGATTTTGTTTATATCGGTTTCAGAAAGGTTTTGTATTTTGTCTTTAAATTGCTGTTCCATTTCTGCCGATTCTGCTGTGGTTTTCGATTTCATCATTACCACAGGTTTAATCAGCAGACCATATTTTGAAAATACTTTCTTTTTATATTGGCTCACGATTATTCCTCCCAATGCACGGTCAACCGCTTCAAGGTCGGCTTGCAGGGTTTTTACTTCTTTTGAATAACCATCTTCACGGAATTTTTTAAGGTCGTAATCGAAAAGCAGTTTGGAGTTGTATTTTGCAGCAACAGAAGGGTGCGAAAGTTCCAAAGTAGCTGTAAATTCCAACATTATATTGTCAGAATTGGAATCAAAAATACGTGTTATGGTATTTTCCCACGAACGCTCAACTTCCAATTCCTCTCCTGTTAGTTTTTGCTTGGTAAGTGAGTTTACATGGTGGGCTTCATCCGAAATCAGAACTATTCTTTTGTTGGCAAAATCTTCAAATGTTACGCTGTTTTCCCGTGGAGTGTTCAATCGGGAGTGTAAGCCCTGTATGGTTGAAAAATGAATATTTATATCATTGTCGTTTACGCTCTCGAAATTATCCACTTCACGAACCGAAACAGGTTGATTATTAATATTTATCTGTGGTGCAAACAAGTATTTTAGCGATGCCGAATTTAAAAAGTTCTCTTTTGTTTTACGTATTATGGTATCGGTGTTTACAAAGAAAATAAAATTGCGGTAGCCCATTTTGTAAAGCTCTACAATTGCACCTGCCATAATCAAGGTTTTTCCGCTACCTGTTGCCATGTGAAATAACAACTGGCTTGGTTTTCGTCGGTGCATGTATTTGTTGAGATAATATGTAAAACGTGCAAATGCCTCAATCTGGTAAGGTCGTGCCTCGTACCGTAAATTTTGTTTGATATTTTCGGGCAGAACAAGTTCAATAACTTCATTCTCCACCAAAACATCAAAGGTTTTATCTAAACGTTCTACTGCCATAATTTATAAATACATAAACGATTGAGGTGCTGTAAATCTTTCAAATTCTTCTTTTGGGTTTATCGGCTTCTTATACAATTTTGGCTTGTCAACCTCTATAGCAAATGCAAAGTTTCTTCCGCTAAAATATTCGTTAAAAAAAGATTTGTTTATTCCTGAGTATTCTTTGGTCAGTTCCCAAATGTGTTCAGGTTCATCTTTTAAAATCCGCTTAATGTTGAATTCTCCTATTATTCTACCAACTGGCATAGTTGCATATACAACTACAGTTTGGATAAGTTGATTTTTAAAGACTACTTTGCGAAATTCATATCTCTTCTCACCCGAAAATATTTTTTCGGCGTACTCCGGCTTTATTGATAATAATACTTTCATTATTTATATGCTTCCTTATAAATTTTTACAAATGAATCCCAACTTAGTTTTTGAAACCCTCTCGGGGCTTCTTCTATGCTTGAAAAAACGCCAATATCAATAAGTTTTTTCAAATTTACCCTGAAAGGATTTGGC
>JAQUGA010000206.1 GCA_028684405.1 Bacteroidales bacterium
ACAGATGTCCCTATTTTGATGGGGGTAGGTTTGGTGAAAAATATAAATAGCATTTGCAATCCATTAATAATCAGACAAATAGATGTGGTCAATTGACTGATTTTACGTTTAGTCGGTTAATAGTGATTTAATATATAAATTAGTTTATTCCAAACTCCATTCAGCCCCTTCCTTGGTGTCTTTTATGGAGATGTTTAATTCTTTTAAATGATCTCTAATTTTATCGGAAGTGGTCCAATCTTTATTTGATTTCGCTTGTTGGCGAAAATCCAAAACTAAATCCATAAGTCCATTTAGCAATTGATCTTGATTTTCAGTGGCAGTACTTGATTCCGATTTTAATCCCAAAATATCATTTACAAATGTATTGAAATTTGTTTTAAGAAGGTTTAAATCTGATTCTGTCAAACTTGCCTTGCCGTCTTTAATTGTATTTATAAGACGTGAAGCGTCAAAAAGCTGAGCAATTAAAATGGGACTGTTAAAGTCGTCATTCATAGCGTCATACATCGACTTTATAATGGGTTCTACCGCTTCCGTTGACGTTGTCCCTGCTTTGAGGTTGGTCAATGTTTTTTGAGCTTGTAAAAGCTTATTCATTCCCTTTTCGGCGGCGATTAAAGCTTCGTTGGAAAAATCAACAGTACTTCTGTAATGTGCTTGTAAAATAAAGTAGCGAATAGTCATGGGATCATACGCTTTTTCTAGAATTTGGTGCGAACCAGTGAAAAACTCTTCAAGGTTAATGAAATTCCCCAAAGATTTTCCCATTTTCTGACCATTGATGGTAATCATATTATTGTGAATCCAATATTTTGCAGGATTAACTCCGTGCGCAATTTGCGATTGGCAAATTTCGGATTCATGATGAGGAAAAAGTAAATCCATGCCCCCCCCGTGAATATCAAATTGGTCGCCAAGATATTTATTTCCCATGGCTGTACATTCTACGTGCCAGCCAGGAAAACCATCACTCCAAGGCGATTTCCAACGCATAATATGTTCGGGCGATGCCTTTTTCCATAATGCAAAATCAGCAGGATTGCGTTTTTCATCTTGCCCATCCAAAGCACGCGTATTGGCGATTAAGTCTTCCAATATTCGACCTGATAAAATTCCATATTTGTACTCTTTATTGTATTTTTCAACATCAAAATAAATGGAACCATCAGATTCATAAGCATAACCCGCCTCTAATATCTTTTCTACAATTTCGATTTGTTCAATAATGTGTCCCGAAGCTCTGGGTTCGATGGAAGGTCGACTAACATTGAGTTGGTCCATAAATAGATGATATCTATCTATGTAATATTGAGCAACTTCCATGGGTTCAACTTGTTCTAATCTGGCTTTTTTGCCGATTTTATCTTCGCCTTCGTCGGCATCGTTTTCAAGATGTCCAACGTCGGTAATGTTGCGAACATAGCGAACTTTAAAACCAAGATGTTTCAAATATCTGAAAATTAAGTCGAATGTAATGGCCGGACGAGCGTGTCCTAAATGAGGATTGCCATAAACAGTAGGTCCGCACACATACATACCAACCAAAGGTGGGTTTATGGGGATAAATTCTTCTTTTTTTCTGCTTAAAGTATTGTATACTTGAATTTTATGTTCCATTTTTTTTATTTTATCAAATTAAATCTATTTGATTTTATTGAGGTATCTCATTAAGTTTAATAAATAATTCATCCAATTGATTATCTGCCACTTCTGAAGGAGCATCAATCATTACATCACGACCGTTATTGTTTTTTGGAAAAGCAATAAAATCACGAATCGATTCTACGCCCGACATTACCGCACAAAGCCGGTCAAAACCAAAAGCAATCCCAGCGTGAGGAGGAGCTCCATATTCAAAAGCATTTAACAAAAAACCAAATTGTGCTTGGGCTTCTTCTGCCGAAAAACCAAGCAGTTTGAAGTTTTGATTTTGCATCTCTTTTTCGAAAATCCGAATAGAGCCTCCTCCAATTTCAGATCCATTGATGACAAGGTCATAAGCATTTGCTCTAACGGCAGCAGGATTGGAACTCATCAGTTCAACGTCTTCGGGTTTGGGAGCGGTAAAGGGGTGATGCTTTGCATAAAAACGATGTGTTTCTTCATCCCATTCTAAAAGTGGAAAATCAATTACCCAAAGAGGAGCAAATTCAGATGGATTGCGAAGTTCCAGTTGATTTCCCATTTCTAAACGCAATTCGGAAAGAGCTTTTTGAGTTTTTTCAAGTTTCCCAGAAAGCAACAACATTAAATCACCAGGGTTGGCTTCCATAGCCATGGCAATGTTTTTCAAATCTTCTTCGGTATAAAACTTATCCACCGATGATTTTAGCGTGCCATCTTCATTATATCTGATGTAAACCATTCCAGAAGCGCCAACCTGTGGTCGTTTTACAAAGTCTGTTAAAGCATCAATTTGTTTACGGGTATAGGAAGCACAGTTTTTGGCGTTGATTCCTAAAATAGCTTCTGCATCATCAAATATTTTAAAATCTTTGCCTTTTACAATGTTTGTTACGTCAACAAAGGTCATTCCAAAGCGAAGGTCCGGTTTGTCGTTTCCATATAGTCGCATAGCATCAGCATACGTCATTTGTGGAATGGAATCAAATTCAATATTTTTCACTTTTTTGAAAAGATGTTTAATTAGACCTTCAAAAGTATCGAGTATCTCTTTTTGGTCAACAAACGCCATTTCACAGTCAATTTGGGTAAATTCTGGCTGGCGATCTGCACGCAAATCTTCATCTCTAAAACAGCGAACAATTTGAAAATATCTATCCATGCCCGAAACCATCAGTAATTGCTTAAACGTTTGGGGCGATTGTGGCAGTGCATAAAACTGTCCGGGATTCATTCGAGAAGGAACAATAAAATCGCGAGCTCCTTCGGGGGTTGATTTTATTAAAAAAGGAGTTTCAATTTCTAAAAAATCAATATCATTCAAATAATTTCTAATTTCAATGGAGAGTTTATGACGAAATATGAGATTGTTTTTAACTGGATTTCTTCGTAAGTCCAAATAACGATATTTCATGCGAAGTTCCTCGCCACCATCGGTATGGTCTTCAATGGTAAAAGGAGGGGTTTTAGCTTTGTTAAGTACATTTATTACATCTACCACTATTTCGATATCACCGCTTGGAATATTTTTATTTTTGCTGGAGCGTTCCGTTACCATTCCTTCAATTTGTATCACCCATTCGCGACCCATTTTTCGGGCTTTTTCGCAAAGTTCTGCATTTACTTCCATGTTGAAAACCAATTGTGTTATTCCGTATCGGTCACGTAAATCAATAAAAGTCATGCCGCCTAGATCACGTGAACGTTGAATCCAGCCCGATAGTTTAACTTTTTCATGGAGGTGCGAAAGGTTCAATACTCCGCATGTATGAGTTCTTAACATAAGTGTTTAATGTTTGTTTATTTTGAATGCGAAATTACAAAAAAATATTCGATAAATGGCTCTCAGGTGAAAAGTTGGGCCGCTCAAAAAAATAGATGAAATAATGAATTTATATTTGAGGCAAATTTTGAGTTGTTGAATGAAAAAAAATCAATGTTTTATACGGTTTCTCTATTTTAGATTTAGAGATTATCTGGTAAAAAAAAACAATTAACTTTTGTTTAGGTTTTGTTGGTTTATAAGTGTCTGAAAATTATTTGATTATAGACAGTAAGGATATTAACCGTTAAGTTATACCAAAATAAAATTGCAGAAAAAAATCAAAGAGCAAAAATAATCCTGCAAATTTAATTTTGGTTAATGCTTGAATTGATTGTCGAAAGACATATCAGTTTGAACAGCAATTAATTCGGCATAACGGATAATATTTAGTGATAATTTTCAGCGATTATACTCGAAATTAAATACAACTAATTATTTCTACAAACATTGTCGAACAGCAATTATACTCTTTCGGTTTTAATTTTACTTAATGCTCAAATTCTATGTTGAAAAAACTGAACAGAAAGTCGCTTTAACTTTTCATTAACCTTTTAAGTTTTCTATTCGTTTGAACAATAATACATTATCGGTGGTTATAAAATTAACCGTTAAGTAACGGATAAATTCAAGATGTTTATTTAATAGAAAAATTCTATGAAATGTAAAGTATGCGATAAGGAATTATCAGGACGTAAAGATAAGATATTTTGTTCCTTGCATTGCAAAAATGAATATCATATTACCATAAGAGCAGTGACTAAAAGTGTAGCTTCTCCTCTGGATAAAATTTTGCATCGAAATCGTTCGATCTTATTAGAAATAATGGGTTCTAAATCTCATAAAAAGAAAGTATTACGTTCGGAATTAGTGAAAAAGAAATTTCAGTTTAAGTTTATCTCGCCTTTGTGACCTGATTGACCACCTTTTTTACCAACTGATGTTTTTGAAAATGCAGGTTTTCGATTAAAATAATCGCTAGATGGTGGCTTACTGCTATTACTACTGTTTTGATTTAACCTTGCTTTAAGTTCTGAAATCTCAATTTTTAGTAAAATGTTCTCTTGTTTAAGCTCGGCATTCTCTTTTCGTAAAGCAGCATTCTCTTTCTCTAATG
>JAQUGA010000207.1 GCA_028684405.1 Bacteroidales bacterium
TTTTTATATCCCGAATATCCTTATGGAAATCAAATGCAAAATTGGCTCTATACTGCAGTTACTCGAGCAACCAAGAGGATTTATACATTTAGTTATCTAAAAAAGTCTAATTAATAAATGAAATTATTATGGACATCATTTTAAATACTTTTGGAACAACTTTAATCCGCGAAAATGATAATTTTGCCATTTTGCATCCCGATGGCAAACAGCGTGTTCCGCTTTCTGAGGTGAAAAGTATTAGCATTAGTCGTGGTGCACAAATTACTTCTGATGCAGCTATTATGGCTATCGAAAACGAAATTGACGTATTGTTTGTCGATGCCAAGGGAAGTCCTCTAGGACGAGTTTGGAGTGTGAAATATGGCTCAATTTCCAACATTCGTCGAAATCAATTAAATTTTAGCTTTAGTGCAAATGCAATAAATTGGATTAAAGATGTGATGAAACAAAAAATCAATAACCAAATTGCCTTGTTGGTTTCGGTGGTCCCTATGGAGAAGTATGCTGATGTGAATTTTGAAGCCAATTTGAATCGCTTAAACGATTACAAAAAGAAAATTGCAGATGTTAAAGGGAAAGTTATTAGCGATATTGCTCCATCACTTAGAGGTTGGGAGGGAGCTTCGGCTAAAATTTATTTTGATGTGATAAATCAGATTTTACCTGCCGAATATCAGTTTGAAAAGCGTTCTCAACATCCTGCGATGGATATGTTTAATGCCATGTTGAATTATGGATATGGAATGCTGTATGGAAAAATTGAAGGGGCTTTGATTCGTGCTGGGATTGATCCGTATGTCGGAATTTTTCACAGAAATGACTACAATCGACCTGTTTTGGTTTATGATGTTATTGAAATATATCGAGTTTGGGTTGATTATGTTGTCATAAATCTTTGCCTGCAAGCGGCTCTCGATGAAGATTGTTTTAGCGTTCAAGCGGATGGAAGTTATTGGCTTGAAGCATTGGGAAGAAGAATATTAATTCAATCGCTAAACGATTATCTGAGCGAACATATCACCATAAAATCACTTACACGTTCTCGCCAAACTCATATCGAATTGTATGCTCAGCAATTGGCTCAAGAGTTTTTAAAATAAAAAGAATAAGGAGATCATATTATGCTAATGTACGGACAACAAATTACCAAAGCAGATGAGATAATGCAAAAAAAAGCAGTCGAGCAATTGTATCAAGCGATATCAAAGCCAAACGAGGCATTGCGAGCCAATATCGAACGTTTGAGAATTGTGCAAACCATCGATTTGATAAAGTATAGACAGCTAAAAACTACTTTGCCGTACTTTGTTTGCGGGATATTTAATAAAGGAGTTAGGCGAACTGAGAATTTTGCTCAAATTTCGTATTTCGTAGTCGATTTTGACCATGTGAAAGACAAAGGATATGATTTGTTCGACTTGCAAAAAAAGTTTGCTTTCGACCCACGAGTGGTTTTGATGTTTGTTTCGCCAGGAAATGATGGACTCAAAATTATGTTTAAGCTAAGTGAGCCTGTTTTTGATGCCGTGAAATTCAAAATATTTTATAAAACTTTTGTGGCTGCTTTGTCAAAACAGTATAATGTAGAGCAAATTATTGATGCTAAAACTTGTGATGTTACGCGTGCTTGCTTTTTGAGTTACGACGAAAATGCAATTTTTAATCCAGAGGCTGAAACTGTTAATATAACAGAATACGTTGATTTTCAAGATTTTGAACAAATAAGAAATATACAAAAAGACTTACAAAACGAGAAAAAAGAGAGACAAGTGGACGAAAAAAAAGAGTTGACAGATGATATTCTTCAGCAAATTAAAAAAACACTCAATCCCAAAGCTGTAAAAAAAGAAAAAATGGTTTATGTACCCGAAGAGTTGAATTTGATTATGGATGGTTTATCGCAGGCACTCGATTCTCATTTGATAAAAATAGTATCCATCGAAAATATTCAATATGGTAAAAAAATTAAGGTGGCAGCCACACACATTTGGGCAGAGTTAAATCTGTTTTATGGAAAAAAAGGATTTACGGTGGTTAGAACTACCAAAACAGGCAGTAATGTCGACTTGGGCGAAATGGCAAAAATGGCAATGGAACAGTTTTTATTCTCCTATTCATCCCCCAATCATATTTCAACGCACGATCAGTGGAACAAAAATGCGGATCAAGGTCGTTTAGTAAATTAATGATGCAAAAAAAATATCGAAAAATGACAAAAAACAAAAAACAACGCGACCCTTTGAGCTATTTGCATAAAATGCTGGCAATTAAGCGTGCTGGTATTTCAATAAGACCAGCAAATGTTGAAGTGGATGATTTGGATTCGCTGAACGTTCGTATCGAAAAAATTCTGGGTATTCAACAAAATCTAAAAAGTACGGATATGATTTATTTTATTATGTATGATATTGAAGATGATAAAGTAAGACGACAAATTGTGAAATATTTATTGAAAAAAGGGGCTTTCAGAATTCAAAAATCAATATTTATGGCTCGAAGCGAGCGGGCTTTATTTCATGAAATTCATCAAGCACTAAAAACCATTAGCGAACTGTATGAAAACAGCGATAGTATTATTATGGTTCCTGTCTCGACCGATGTAGTGAACAACATGAAATTGATGGGTGCAAATGTAGATATGGAACTTGTTACTAAAAACAAAAATACATTAATAATATAGTAGATATGGCTTCATCAGCATCCGAATTGAGTTACAAGATAAAGAATTTAAAAGACAAGAAAATGTTTTTAGAAGCCATTGATGTTTTTAAAAACGAGCGTGCAAACTTATCGCTTTGCGAGATTGCAAACGA
This sequence comes from Bacteroidales bacterium, assembly GCA_028684405.1. Taxonomy (GTDB): domain Bacteria; phylum Bacteroidota; class Bacteroidia; order Bacteroidales; family WCHB1-69; genus JAQUGA01. The sequence continues at coordinate 2,817 of JAQUGA010000207.1, forward strand.
TTCTTATTTGTTGCCATCTGTGATTTATTGTATGCGAAAGCAAGGACTGTTTTCTGTAGCAATTCGGTGTTTCAAATATTTTCGCCAAGCCAATGGAGGTACATTAAAGCCCAACCATTGGAATGCTCTTATGTGGGTATATTTTGATGTTTTTAAGAATAATAAAGTACAATCGCTTGATTATGGGTTGTTAAAGGAGTGTATCGCAGAAGTTCAGGCAACAAAATCAGAGTTCTCTATTACTACATTAAATGCTTTCTTTCAACTTTATATTAAATATTGTAAAAGCCTTAATAATGTTCAATGGCAAACGGTGGAAGGAATTTTGACTGTCATAAACAAAGATATATTGAGTACTGAAACAACGAAGGTAACTCTTCAGCTTAAGGGAAAAGAGAAAATAATGGAATTGGCATCCAATCTGGAGGAGTATTATGTTTTGCTTTCAAAATCTCTTTTTGAAAATACAAAATATGATGATTGTATAAGTTGTTGCGATGAGGTTTTTGAGATAATAAAAAAGATGCATTACAAAAATCATATTTGGTTTAAATATCGCAAAGCATTAGCAATGATGAAGTTGCTGCGATATGCCGAAGCACATAAATTGTTGATTCAAATTGATAGAAAAGAGAGTTTTTGGTTTGTACAAAAAGCCATTTCTGAGTGTTTGTTGTTTGATGGCAAAAAACAGGAGGCAAAAAACATGGCATTGCAGGCTTTTATTAATGGAAAAGAGATGAAATATAAAGGCGATTTAATGTTGATTATTTCCGAAATTTACAAACAACTGGATGAGGTTGAAAAGCAACAAAAATATATTATCTTGTATTGTTTAATGCGTCAGTCAAACCAGTGGAAGATAGATGCAAATATATGGCAATGGGTAAATAAGCAAAATTTTAAATTGACGGATTATAAATATGAAATATTATTAAAAGATTTGATGCTTGAAGCTGCTCAAGAAACTTTGCAAATAAATGATAATAAGGATTCTAACAAAGAGATGGAGGTGGTAATAAAAAAGATATTGCATAAAAACGAAAGAGGATTGGATGGATTTGCCGAAGATAATCGTGCTACGTCTTATTATTTTTCGTTGCCAGCAACACACAAATTGTTTTCAACAATTGTATTAGGCAGTCGATGTAAAGCAATACTAAATCAGCATGAAAAAAACAAGAAAAAAAGTGTAAGGATATTGGTAGTTATGTGAAAATAAATATTATCTTTGATTTATATAGTGTTTGCAAGAAGAGGCCAACTTCTTTGTTGCTCTTGAAGAAACGAATTTGACGCTTTCTTATCAAACACAGATTATTTCTGTATGATTTAAATATAATAAAGAATAAGAAGTGAAAACGTTATTGAAAAAAAGACTAATTTTGCAGGCTCAAAAAAGAAGGGGGGTTAAGAGCGAAAAAAAGAATGTTTTTGATTTTAACACCCTGTATGTTAGTAAAATAAAGGATGGACTGTCAGATTACAAATTCCAGAAAAACAAGGATTAAGACGAATAAATTTAGACCTTAAAGGTTTGTCCAGACAAGTCAGATTACAAATTCCAGAAAAACAAGGATTAAGACAGTTGTTTAAGCTCCTCAAATGTGTTGAGTTTGCCTGTCAGATTACAAATTCCAGAAAAACAAGGATTAAGACAAATCATGATGATGATCAAAATTCATCATCAAAGGGTCAGATTCCAAATTCCAGAA
>JAQUGA010000208.1 GCA_028684405.1 Bacteroidales bacterium
CAATATTATCTTTTACTTTTGCAGAATTATTAAGTGAACTTTCTTTATGAAGTATGTTTTTGTTCGCATCATAAATCAACAATTCAGGATTTTTCCAGATTTTAATGTCCATTGATTTATCACTAATAGCGATACCTTTATTTCCAGCTGTTTCGGGAAAATAGGTTTTAATTGTATTGGTGGTATTGCTATATGCAAAACCTTGAATGTTTGTTTTGGTAATTGTAAAATCGATGTCTTGCCATGTTGCATTTCCGTCTTGATAATGATAATTGCCACCAATTTGCGCAACAAAATCGCCATTATCTTTTCTAAAATGTTTGGTATTTTGCGAACGCTTCTCCAAAATCTCATCTTTGGGAGAAAAACCTTCATAAATTCCACCTTTTTCCCACTTTATCTGATTTAAAGCAGAAATTGGCTTGAGATTATTTTGTGCATTAGATTTTTCATAATTTTCTAGCTTATCTTGCGAAATTGCAAAAATTGGCAAAATCAATAAAAACACAACAAAAAACCTCTTAATTATAATCTTTTTAAACATAAAAAATCAATTATATTCATTGTTTTTATTCAATAACATTAAAATAAATTCACACCCCACCAAAAAAAACCAATAAAAAAATCTATACCAATACTAATATATAGACACAAAAATAATCAAAAAGTTGTATAAATGAAAGCTTATCTCCATTTTATGTTTTTTTTAAAAATAGCCAAGAATTTGTTCTAAAAACAAGATAAATAACTTTGGTTTAAACAAGATTGGGAAGATAAATCCAAAAACAGCTCCCGTAAAATGGGCCAAGTGTCCAATATTGTCGCTTTGTTTTTTCGCCATAAATGCGGAATAAATTAAATAGACAGTTCCAAAAATAAAAGAGGGGATTCCAAAAGGGATAAAAAACAGATATATTTCACCAACTGGAAAAAACAAAATACTTGCAAATACAACCGCAGAGACGGCTCCGGAAGCTCCCACAGCATTGTATGTCGGGTTTTCTTTGTGTTTTTGCAAATCGGGCAACACCGAAACAGCCAAGGCTGAAATGTACATCAAGACGAAATAAAACTGTGCTTTTTCTAAAAATAAAAATCCAAAGAATTGCTCCACTACTCTTCCAAAGGAATAAAGCACAAACATATTAATTAGCAAATGCATCCAGCTTGCATGAACAAATCCGTAGGTGAGAGTACGATACCATTCACGACTATTTTTGACGAAGTAAGCATTAAATTTCAATCGATCAAACAGAATTCGATTGGAAAATGAGAGGAAAGAAACAAGGACTGTTATTGCAATAATTATGAAAGAAGTCATATTTTATGGATTTATATTCATGGCTGTATGATCCAATTCGGAACCCAGCATGGAGTGGGGAATTAAAAACACTGTAATCATGATAATGGCAGCCAATAGCGGAGCCCATTTGTTATTTGGATTTTTATACAATTTATACCATGCAAAAAACCAAAACAGCAATGCTACCAGACTTTTATTATCGGTTAAGTCAGTACCAAAAGGCCATCCGGTCCAATAGGCTCCAAAAGCATATTTTTGCATAATGGGTCCAAAAACAAATCCACCTACCATCCAAAACAAAACCGTAATAATGGTAAAACGATAAGTGTTTACACCACGAGTCAAAACTTCGAGTCCCGTTCGTGTAGACATCAGCATGGCTCCAAAAATAAAAAAAACATGCAAAATAACAATCCACGAAGGAACATGTCCCTTAAAACGAATGACAACGGGTTCATCTTGAAGAGCATATTCTTTATGATCAGCCATTAAATAGACTTCATACATTACTTTTCCTGCGGGCGGCTGATGTGGAATTCCAAAAATCAAAAATGCCCCATCACGCTCCATGTCTGTGATGGCCCAATTATCATGACTTTTGAAACGTTTCCAAATCACTTTGCCTTCTACTTCCTTGGGAACTTTAATTTTAATAGGTGCATCACTATCGTCGCCCCATGTACGAAGAAATTTATAAGAAACGGTGGTGTTTGCAATTTCAATTTTATCTTTAATGGGATAAGTGGGCCCCGTCATTCGCTGATAAATGGCAAAAGCGATGGTAAACAAAACGGCCATAAACCAAATCGAAAACTTTTTCAGGAAAACTTTTTTTCTCATAATCATCTAGTCGTTTATATCATAAAAAAAATCAATAAAGGGCTTTAATTCTTTGAATGCTTTTTGCACATAATCAACAATTTTCTCGTTGTTCATTTGTTCCACATTTATAGGTGATGAAACAACAAAACTCTTGTTTCTCAACAAATCAATGTGCTCATAATTAACATCATATCCACGAGGAGCCGTTTTTAGTTTGCCATAATCAGAAATACCGTTATAGTAGCGTTTGAATGACGCATCATTTAAAACATTCAAAAAATCATCGATATTATAATAGATTTCTTGTCTTATTTCTTTTATCCGAGGACCATCTGGCGAATATATTCCGCCTCCTACAAAAGATTCACCATTTTGCAAATGAAGATAATAGCCCGGGCCGAAACTGCTTTTACCCCCTTGGGCAAAAAACAATCCTATGTGGTTTTTATACGGTAATTTATTTTTAGAAAATCGCACATCACGATAAATACGATACGTGCAATCTTTGGGTGTTAAATGAATCAAGTTTGAATCTATCGTTTTAAGATATTGCAAGATGTGAGAAGTCAGGTCATTCACCTGTTCTTTTACACGTTCGTAATCATTTTTGTGAGCTAAAAACCATTCTCTGTCGTTATTTTTTTCAAGTAATTTCAGAAAATTTAGTATTGAATGAATGTCCATTTTTTCTTTTATCAACGTTTAGTAGTGCGTTTTTGTTGAATTAATATTAATTTTTTCTATAAATTGTCTTATAAGAAATCTTATGAGACCAGAATTCGTATTGTTTTTTCAAAAATGGGAATCGATCAAGAACCAAACGTCGATCTATTAATATTGCTAAAAATGCAAACATAAATGGCAATGCAACAGTTTTGTATCGGACGATGGCACCTAAAATAGGAACCGTAAATCCAGTAATCACAAAAATACAAATTACAAAATAAAGACAAAAATGAAGCAAAGACAATTCTGCACGATTTAATCTGGTTCTGTAAAAAAAGACCAGAATTATTAATATTAGCAATACCATATTTTCCAGCATATTGGGCAGATAAATGAGCGAATTATCTAAAATAGGCAAAGGACGAAAAAACACATTGAAGATTGCCATTGGCAATTCGGCGATAAAACCCATAAAACTCAATGCTAAATATCGATGATGCAGAAGACTTCCAGCGGATTCTTGTAGAGCCAAATTCATAAAATCATTTTGTTTTTGAACAATCATGGCAAACAAATTTAAACCGGCCAGATTATAAAACACAAAAACTCCAAACAAAAAAAACATTGAAATAATAATGAAATAAAGATATTTAATTCGTTTTTTCACAACCATGCTCGAATATAAATAAGCCAATAACAAAGGTGTGATAATTAATACAATATAAATTTTTGTATGAATTAATATCAACAGCGAAAACACAATCCAAAATAGCGAGAAGAAATCAAAACGTCTTGCAATTTTGTCTATTTCATACAAAAACAACCCGAGAGCAAAGAAAATCAATCCTTCTTTGAGCATTCCAGATCCCCAAAAAACAACCGATGGCAGTAAATATATGGCAACAAAAAGTCCAATTGTGCTTCTCTTTGCATTTTTCAAAAAGAACTTATACAAACCTGTTAAACCGATAAACGATAGGAATACCATAAATACAACATGAACCGAGATATGTCCAAAAGAGAACAACATTGCTAAGGCATTGAAGCGGATAATGGCATGACTATCGCTAAAAATATTGGATTCAAATGCTCGATACCAATGCGACATTTCGTTGTAATAGGTTTGCGAAAAATAGACATTGTCGTTCATCACTCCAAACACCATTTTAAAATAATCCAAAGGATTATTAAACAGTGCATTATACATTACAGTCCCATCATCAAAATATTTATAAACATCCGAACTTGAACGATCCGTATAATAATAGGTATACAAAGCAAGAAGCAGAAATCCAGCTATTAACTTCAAGAGAAAAACAGCCCGAAGAGCCTCATTTCTTATTCCTTCAATCTTAAAAAACCGATGATTCCGGATAATAATCCAAAAAATCAAAGAGTATAAAATGGGTAAAAAAAACTTCATGTATAATAATTTGAGGCTAATTTACAAAATAACTAATTCAACACCAAAAAAAAACAGTCCAAAGCAGAACTGTTTTATCAATCAAAATTTTGTGCGTCGTACTGGACTCGAACCAGTGACTTCCACCCTGTCAAGGTGACACTCTAAACCAACTGAGTTAACGACGCTTTTTGAGAGTACAAAAATAATAAAAATATTGAATTTTCAACACTCTCTCCATAATTACTTCATTTTAATAAACTGTTTCCGAATAATACCATCGCCAGTATTCACCACTAAAACATAAACTCCGGC
>JAQUGA010000209.1 GCA_028684405.1 Bacteroidales bacterium
AGCCCAAGTCTTATCTCGCGTAAACCCGATTTATACAAAAGAGCAAAATCAACATCATTATATTTATAATCAATTCTTGACCGAACCTGCCAAAAAATGTTTATATTGTTATCTATTAATTTTGCGCAAAACTTGAAATGGTAGCTGGTGGTATGGCTTCATCAATAAACCAATAATAGTTACAACCCTGATCGTACATTTTTTTAATATGCTCTACTATCTCATCAACATTTGCGAAAGAATCGCCATAATGTATTTCATCATACTTTTTGTTAATGCCGCAAAAGGTGCATTTATTCCAAAAACACTTTGAATTTGGCCACAATCTTACGTTAGCCAGTTGAGAAGCAGAAATCTCGTTTTTTGAGGTTATACATTTCCTCCGGGTCGCAGTCCAATCAGAAATATATTGCTTTGAAATTTTTGTTTTCGTTTGCACAATTTCTTGTTTTTCTTTGTCGAAAAACAAAATGTTATTCACACTATGTAAATTACCTTGATTTACCACGCAATCATATATGTCTTTCATTGTATTTCTGTCATCATCCAATATGATGCTATCTATAACATTGAAAAGTAATTTGTTCATCTTGAGATAATCCACGATTTTGCTAAGGGAATAGTATTCCGATGAATGCCCTACAACACATATATGAACCGCCGGATTTGCGTTTTTAGCGAAAAGCGCAAGAGTAATTGTTGACAAACGAATTTTTCCCCTGATCCAAATTATAGTTGGATTAGATTCTAATATAATATTTTTGCAATTTTCATTTAAAAATGAATAATATGGATTTAGTGCTGGATTCAATGCGTTATTTATTAAAATTTCGGAAGATATTTCATCGACGTCAAATCCGTCCTCAATCGTAAGAGTAAACGGATTGCTTATAAATTCAGAATATAAATTACAGAATATTTGCAATGTTTCCAAACAAGAAAAAAATCCTTTCTTAGTAACAGAATGCGATGCTTAAGCTGTAATTGCTTCCGAAACACTTTTTTTGAAAAACTGTGGATTATTTAACACAGCTTTATACTTAAAGTGCATATTGTCGATAAATTTTTTGCGCTCATTCAAAATATCTAATAAAGAATCAATCTTTTTTTCAGATAAAACATTTGACCAAAAGTAGGAATTGATATTCCTAAATACGTCAATGCCGCTTTCAGCGCCTAAAGGTTCGCTCATACTGAGCAGATCAGGATTATACACTTCTTGATATAACCCCGTGATCGGATAAAGATTTAATTCTAACATGTTAAAAACTCCTTTCAAAAATCGAAAATTCTTTTGGGATTAGATATAAGCATTTGGTTAATATCGTGATCGGTAAACCTTACTTTTTTAAGTGCCGGAATTATAAAATCAAACACATATGAATAGGTTTTTTCTGCCCCATTAAACTGACTATCTCGTAGTTTCAGCGCATTTCCTTTCCATCGCCAGTTGCTATCGGCACTAATTAGAGTTTGAGATAAAAACTCACTCTTTTTCAAATATTCAATTAATCTAATTGAGCTTTTGTATCGACTACCCCTATCGTTTGCTCCAAAATTGGTTATCACAATATTAGCATGATTATTTATTACATCTTTGATTTCATCAATTTTAAAATCGAAATTTTTACTATCAATTTCATTTTCAAGATGAGATAGGTAGATATGTTCCGGTATTGCTCCCATCTGTAGTAATGTTTTTAAATGCTCCAGTCCACCGAAAGGAGAATGTGTCGCAATTGGAATTTTATATTTTTTTTGAAGTATGACAGCGGCTTCAAAAAACCTCATTTGTCGATCACTTAACTTTGAACTGCTTGCGGCTATTTTTATAATACCTGGCTTATATTTATTTTCCCCAATGCCTATCTCTACTTTTTTTGATAATTTTTCTACCAAATCAGAAACACTTGCGTTTTTATAGGATGCCGGTACATATTTATCAAGGAAAAATCCCATAGCGCATACTATATTTATATCGCATTGGTTAATAAAGTTTTTATACGAACCAATCTTGGCATATGGTGTCAAATCAACAATTGTTCCGACATTGTATGCCATTAACTTCTCAATCTGCTTTTTGACATACTCAGTATTTTCTTTCTCTTTGTAATAAGGATATAGATTAAAAACATGTTCGTGCATTAATGTAATTCCCATGTTTTCGGTATTGACACTACCACTTGCCGTATTAATATTTCTCATGGTTTTTGTTGCTCCTTCCATCAAAATTGCAAATCACCCAATCCGTAGTCGCATCAAATACCTCATTGACATAAGTGCTTCGATTAAATAAATGGTCTGCATTTTTTATGATAACATAATCAACATTACTTTTGTTTATTAATCCTGTCGTTGTTAATTGAAATCTTACGTTTTTTGTTAGCGCATCGTTATCTCCAAACAACAACAAAATATTATTTTCATATTTTCGGAGTGAAATTAGTGCGTCCTCAGATTCTATTTGTTTTATCATATCAAGACTTAATCCAACGCCCAACAGCTTTTTAATTGGCGTTTTATATAAAGGGTGTAATATCAATTTTTTCTTATTGGAATCAATTGTAGCATCGCTTTTTTGAGGGACATTGAATATTGGATTCCAGAGTATCAAGCCGTCAATGTCAAATGTCTTTGTGACTTGAAGGGCGTTTCTAGCTCCATCGCTAAACCCAATTAACACTATCTTAATTGCTTGATCGCAAAAACACGATTTGGCATATTTACACACCTCAATAATATCATCAACTCTATCTTCGATATTTGATTGTTCAAAGCGTCCTTCACTGACTCCGACATTTCGATAATCGAACCGAATTAGGTTAATACCTTCATTTTCTGATATTTCACCTAATTTTACAGATATTCTATGTTGAACAACACGATTGCCGTTTAGACCATAACACATAATCAAGACAACAGGAATTTGTCTTTGTTGATTTGCGGTATGAAACATACCCAATATTAACTTTCCTTTAACTTCAAACTGAAATGGTATGTGCATATAATCTTCCTTTACTCATTCTAATAATATTAGATAAAATATTAAGCGTAAATTTGTGTTGCCAATATATGTCGCGGGGGAAAGCGTAACCCTCATAAAAATCAAGCGTTTTATATTGGATTTCGGAATACTTATACTCTATGTTTAAATCCTGAGTATCAAGATTAGATGTAAGCCAAACCGCGTTGTTATATGATGTTTCACTCCACTTTTTCTTTTTCAGCCTTTCAATAATATCATTTAAAAAATTAATATTAATTTTTTGAGCAAACATATTATCCGGCTCTGCCCCTAACATAGCTAATATTTTTGATATAGTTTGTCGATTTTCAAAATCGCAAAATTCTATTATGCGCTCTTTTGACAATAGGGCATTTTCAATGCGTTCCAATTCATCTACATTTAATTTTATAGGACTGATGCCCACCAATCCATGAATTTCATCTAAAATATTTTTTTCGGTTAAAAGCTCCGTATAAAATCCTCTGCACACTACATATATTTTTAAATTTGAAGTTTTCTTCAAATGTTTTATCGCGCTTATAATGTTCTTAATAATTATTCCGCTGTTTAAATCTTCAAAACTTCCATAACTATCTCCATGTGCAAAGAGATCCAATTGCATAGTTGCAAAATTATTTTCAATAAAGAAGTTTGCTAAATTACTAAGAAAATAATCCAAATCACATTTGGATTCCCCAAAGCCGGGAATAAGTAGAACCGCATTTTCAGCAATTTGCTTTTCAGGATATTTTATCACGCTAAAAATGCTGCTGTTTTCACTTTGAATAAAGTTCTGACTGACCATATTATTCCCTCCTTAACTTATGATTTTGTAACGCTAAGTAAAAATTGCAATAGTTCGTTTTCTTCCTTTTGTGCATTTATAAGCAATTCTTTTCCTTTAGTAAAATCATTGATTTTTTTAGAAATTAAATATTTATATAAAACCCTAAAGGATAAAGCAACCATATTACTTACAGCCGCTATCCGTTCTGTTACTTTTTCAATACTATCTGATCCTAACTTTTTTGTGATAAAGTCAGTTTTTAAATATCTTATTAACCAGTTAGGAGACCGATCAATTTCCCATGTCCATGTTCCTTGAAATAATTTATTAATAGACTCACTTAATTCGGCTTCACTGCCTTCATTCATTTCTTTTACAGTGTTCAGTATATTTTTCAACCCCAAATCCAATTTATGGCTTGGTAAATCATTAATTATGTATGTAGCATTTAACAATTGAGTAAAATACATGAATAGACTTTCTTGATCTACATTGTAATTTATACGTTCACTCTCTAACCAACAGTATTTTGAATAGCCAAATTTATAAGGAAAAGACTTTATACCAATGACTAAGCTCCTAGATAGGAAATTGCTTTTCTATATCTAAACTATAGCATCACATTTTTACCAAGTCAACAGCCTTCTAATTAGCATAAATAACAATATATGATAGATAAATAGGATGATATATATTAACTACTAA
>JAQUGA010000210.1 GCA_028684405.1 Bacteroidales bacterium
TAGCCCAGTCCGATGACTGCAATTTTAATGTCTTTAGTGTTCATTTATCTTGTTTTTTTTCAAGCTTTTTTTTGATGTTCTCTATAGCAAAGCCCTCTCACTCACATAATATATTTTACAATTATATGAGCTACAGGCTTTTGTGTTATTTGAAGGTTTTGGCCGAAGCTTTCTCCTTCTCTATTTATTTTCCATTATTTTTAAGTCAAAGGCTTTTCCGTTAGGAGGAATTTAATGGGGAAATTCCTCCTCTGTATGTTTTATTATTTAGAGCTTATGAAAAAAAAACTCTAAGAAATGTTGACAAAATTATTTTCATTAACAACAACAAAACATTAATTGATAATGATAAAGTCAACGCGTCTGTTTAAATGGTTTTTGCTTTTAGAAAGCATCTTAGTATTGTATTTCGATTCCTTTTCCAATCTTGCAGCGTCTATTTGGTAATCGTTTACCAATTTGTTATAAACTCCGTCAACCCGTTGTTGTGATATTTTTTTATTTACATTTATGCTTCCAATTTTGTCGGTATGGGAAACCAATTTGATGCGAACGTCTGGGTTGTTTTGTAGATAAACTGCAATCAGAGCCAATTCCATATCACTTTTTTCGTCAAGTGTTGTTTTGTTGAAATCGAAATAGATGGATGGAAGAAGAGTATTTGAACTGTTTTCGTTCTCTCTGGTCTCAGCTAGGGTATAAACCACTACTTCTTTTTCTTCTTTATTTTCTAGATTTTCCAATCTTTCGTTGATGGGAGCTACTTTTGCATTTATCAGCGAATCTTGGTTGACTTTAGGCTGTATGTCGTTATCGCTTTTCATTATGGCCAATGGTGTTTCTTGGTCAGTAATAATTGGGTTATTCCTATTTTTATAATCCATCATGTTAACCCAATTCAACGATTTTTTGTTTTTTCCAAAAATGTATTGCACTCCGATATGGGTGTAGCTATATTTATCGTTTGGATTGGTATTCCGCATAAATGCATCAAATTTATCGGTTATCATAGATCGGAGGTTGGACTCGATTCCTACATTCCAATTTTCATTTATTTTGAATTTAACTCCCACTCCTACTGGAAAGACAATGGCATTGGTTTTGTTTACCGATTCGATGGTGGCATCCGTAATAGATGATTTTAGTTTGGAGTTGAAGTTTATATTTCCAATTCCAACCAGGCCATAAAGATCTATGTATTCGTTAGCTTTGATATGAGGCGCCACTATTTTTAGAATGCTTACGGTAGTATTAATATCAAATTCCATAGAGTTGGTATTTGATATTAAATTTGCAGCGCCCCCATTCAGCCATTTTTCTTTTACTCCTTTTGTTTGTCCGGCAATAAACTGTGCTTGAACGGACCAGAATGGAGTAATTTGATATCCAAAAACGGCTCCGCCTCCAAAACTCAACTCTTTGGATGTTGGAAAAAAATCAGTGGTCTTGATGTTGGAAAAAGAGATCATTGTACCTCCATTTAACCCAACGTAAAATTGATTGTATTTTTCCTTTTCTGGCTCTGTTTGTTGGCCATAGGATGTTCCTACTTTTAGTAGGATAATTAAAGCAAGTAATAATTTTATTGTTTTCATATATTATGTAGAGTATTGGTTTTTACTTCTTTTTATTTAATATTCTTTGAATGAAGCTTTTCTTCTTCGGAGTGTTGTAGTAGTAGCTGTGGTAATAGTACCCGTCGGAAGTAGTGTCGTCATTTAGAATAATGCCAATATTGGCTGATGGATTGCCGTTGTGAAAATGTTGAATTTCTTCCAGAAATTTCTTCTGAGTGAAATTCAGACGGACGACATAGAGTATTGAATTGGTGTATTTAAACAGTTGAAGAGCGTCGGATACCACATTGATAGGAGGAGTATCTAAAATGATAAAATCGTAGGTTTTTTTGAGTTCTTCGATCATTTCACCCATGCGAAGATTCCCAATAAGTTCCGATGGATTTGGAGGAATGGGTCCTGCCGAAATATAATCCAGATTTGGAATTTCTGTTTTGTGAATGGCATCGCTTAAGCTTGATTGTCCCGAAAGAATGGTGCTGATTCCCGTTTGTTTTAAGTAATTGCCCGAATTGAGTATGCTCATCTCCTTGCTCAAGCTTGGATTTCGAAGATCCATTCCCAGAATAATCGTTTTCTTATCGTTTATGGCATAACTGATGGCGATATTTATGGACAAGAATGTTTTTCCCTCATTTGGAATAGATGAAGTAACGAGAATTACATTGCTTTCAATCGGATCGAGAACAAATTGCATTTTGGTACGAAGTCCGCGAAAAGCTTCTGTGATTTCTGATTTTGGAAAATCATGAACCACAGTGGTCGAATCAAGTTCCGAATGCGGAATGCTGCTAATGACTGGAATGTTGGTAATGGACTGAAGGTCTTCTTTCGAGTCGATAAAATCGTAAAGCATTTTTTTGATAATCACAAATCCTACAGGAATGAGCAATCCCAAAAGGAGGGAGATTATGTAGATCAATTTCTTATTGGGCGTAATGGGGTTTAACGAAATCGGTCTGGCATTGTCAATAATTCGACTGTCGGGCATGTTAGAAGCTCTCGCAATGGCGGATTCTGCTCGTTTTTGCAACAAGAAAGTATAAATGTCATTGTTGATTTTGAAATTCCGTTGAATGTTAATCAAGGAGCGTTCTTTTTCGGGAATCAACATCAACTCTTTGTCAAAACTAAGCAAGTTCCGTTTCAATTCCGAAATCTCAATTTTTTTAGAGTTTGTTAAACTCTGGATCGCTTCTGAAACCGCTTTTTTCGATTCTGCAATTTGTTTGTTGATGTTTGTCACCAAGGGATTGGTGTCGGTAGAACTGGCCATCAATTTGTTTTTTGTAGTCGACAATTCAAACAAATCAGTAATCAGTCTATTTAGGAATGGATCGCTTACGCCCATGACCGAAGGAACCAAAATATCCTGAAATTCATTATGTGTTTGGAGGTAATCTTCCAAATATTTGAAATATTTTAAATGCAACTCCGACAATGCAATGTCGGTTGCAATCTTTTGTGATTGCTCATATACGCCTTGTGCTTGAAGCTCAACGTTGATCACTTTGTTGTCTCTTCTAAAAGATTCGAGTTTGTATTCAGTTGAACTTAAAGTGTCGGAGAGTACTTCGAGTTGCGAATCTATAAAATCGATGGTCGTTATGGCCATCTGGTTTTTGTCGTTTAAGTTACTGAGATTGTATTGATTGATAAATTCGGAGAGCAAATCAACGCCCTCTTCTTTGTTGTTAAAAGTAAGGCTTATGTGGATAATGTCGGACTGTTTCCCTGCTGGTTCCGCTGTTACTGATTTGTTCAGACTTTGCGCTAGAGAGTTTACATCATTGATTTCAAAATAAAAAGTTGTATTTTTCTTTGTTTCAAAAACGGTGTTTGGCCTGGCATCTATCCTGATTTTTAACCATGGAGTTTCAATCCATTCTCCCATTTTACATGTTTTGGAGAACTTTTTCGAAGACTCTTCAATGGAGATATTTCTATAGTTGTTGAAATCGTAAATCAGTTTACGATCTTTTTCAATGCTGATTTCCAGAGTATTGTCTTTGTTGTATTCCAAACGATACATTCCAATCAATTGAGGATGAAATGGATCCATGGTAACGATAAATGGAGCTTGTGTATAAATGTTGTCTTTTCTTGCTCTCTTTTGTTCGTAGTAGTGAATAAAGTGATTGCTGCTTTTAATGGTTGCTTCGGCTAAATCAAAGGTTTTAAGAATTCCAATTTCATTTTCTGTGCTTTGTTGAGAATTAAAAAGGCCAAAACCTTGCATAAAATCATCAGCCCCCCCTTTTGAGTCTTTTTTTATGAGGATGGTCGCTGTCGCCTTGTATGTTCTGGGAGTATAAATGGAGATGTAATATCCAATGGAAACGCAAATAAGTAGACTAATTGGAAAATAATACCAGATTTTCGCCATCCCTTGGAGATAGGATTTTATGTTGATGCTTTTTTCCTGTGAGTCACTATCGTTGTGTATCGTGTCGAAATGATTCATTTATTTGTTTTTTGGAAAAGTTAAAAGGAGTTCAAGTGTAGCAGCTTTGGGGTGAAGTTGCGGGAAGGCAATGTAAAACTTAATTGAGCTCATGTCAAATAGTTTATGTTCAACAAATTGATTTGAGTTAAATTCTAGGTATTTGTCAGAAATATTGTTGCAATGCATTTTTGTATTAAATTTTGGATTTAGTAAAAGCTTTTAGATAAACAACAAAATTACTTATATTTACCATTAAAACTTTAATTTTTTTGTTAAAAAACGTAGATAATTGTTAAACTAAAAAATTTGCTTAGGCATTTATGTAATATAAAATATTTATAGTCATCTTTATAAATGTTAACTTGTTTAGGGGATGTTTGATATTAATAGACAAATACGCATGAGAAATCGTTATTTTAATTTATGTAAAAATCAAACTCAAGAGGTGTTGATTTTTCTATTATGAATCAATCT
>JAQUGA010000211.1 GCA_028684405.1 Bacteroidales bacterium
ATGGTTTATTTTATGCGTTTTCTATAATTTCAATCTCCTCTTCCGTCAAATCATATAGCTGATAAACCAATTGGTCAATTTCGGCTTCGAGGGCGGTGGTGTCGGCCGAAGGGGTATGTTTTTTAATGTAAATAATTTTTGATACTAAATCTGATATTTCATGTTGGGAATTATCATCGGGTTTTATTAATGGCAAATCTAACAAAGGTCCTTTGTCTATTTGGTAGTTATTACCTTGCATTTTGCCTCTATTTCTCAACCAAAACTCTATTAATTTAGAATTTAACAAACCTGTAAGATAAATTTGATTAACTCTTTGTGTTTTAATTACATAAAAAGTTGCTGAAACATAAGTATCGAAATCTGTATAAGTAAAAACTGGTCTATTTGGACATTTTCGTTGAACAATTATTTTCTCTCCTATAAAAAAATCTTCAACTCTTGTTCTATGTAAGCCATAAGGTTTATTATCTGATGTTATTACAGATTGAAATTGGTCTAAATGTCGTTTAATATTTGGATATGGTAAAATTTCATTCGGATTTTTAAATTTTGAAGATGTATAAATTAGCCATAGTTTATTTTGATTATTAGCGTAATACCTAAAAAACTGTTCAGAAGTAAAATATGGTTTTATTAACTCTAATTCTTTATCAGATAAATCCAAATTATTCTTTTCTGTTTCACTTAATCCAAAAATCCCGTCACCAACATTAAAATCATCACCGAGTATGATTTGCGATTTTTTATTGATAAAATCTTGCGGGAAAACTATGCCTTGAGCAACCTCATGTTTTTTATCTAATTTAAAATTTCCTTTGGAAAATATTTTATCGAGTAAAACATCATTGATGTTACTACTAAATGTAAAATTCTTATCTCTATATTTATGATTTTCAATTTGGGGTTCAAGAAATTCATTAGTTTGATTTTGAATGTTATGAATCAAATTTAATGCATTATCTAAAATAGGTTTTTCATAAATCATTTTCTTAAAGGAGAAATTGTATTTATCTGCTTTTTCTTTTTTGAAAAGCATTATCATCGTTTGAATACTTGCAGTATCAAATACCATGAAGCTACCAAAATCAATTAGTTCTTCTATTTGTATGTTTTCCAAAAGAAAGTTTCTAAATTTACTTGCTCCAGCGTTTGTGGTCCAATTATTAGGAGCAATAAAATTCAAATATCCATTTTCCTTTAAAAGTTTAATCCCATCTGAACCAAACATATACCAAATATCCATTTTTCCTTGATATATTTCATTGTTTCTTAATCCATCAAAGATTTCTTTTCCTTCATATTCTTTAATATACGGTGGATTTCCAATGACCACATCGAATCCCACAAAATCGCCGTCTTCGTTTAGCACTTCCGGAAATTCAAATCGCCATTCAAAGGCATTTTCAAAAATTTTATTTGATTTAATCTCCTCTATTTCAGTTTCTAACTTTCTAATTTCGTGGCTAAGCGTTTCTGCTTTTTTGTTCCAATCGTCTTGCTCTTTTTTCGATCTTTCGAAAAGTGTAGTTTGTTGTGTGTGATTAAAAAACTCGCCTTTTAATTTCTGCAAACGCTTTAATTTCGGGTCGTTCATAGAAATTTCGCTTCTAAAATCCGATTTTATATTGGCAATCAGACGCTCCATTTCCCTCTTCTGCTCTTTATTTTCAGCATTTCTATAAGTGGCAACAGCAATTCGATAGCCATCAATGGTCCATTTGCTTTTGGCAAGTGCTTTCTTTAAATCAGAATCCAAATCAAAACGACTCACCAAAGAGTTTCCACATTTAATATTGATGTCGATATTGGGAAGCGTTTCCAACTCAGTAGCATTTTTGTAATAGGCATTTTTCAAAAGTTCAATCCACAATCGTAAACGACAGATTTTAACCGAATTAGGATTAATATCTACCCCAAAAAGAGAATTTTCGATAATGCTCTGTTTTTCATGAAAAAGCGTTTCCTGTATTCGCTGGCTCTCTTTGTTGGCGGGATTGTATTCAAAAAGTTCTCCGTCTTCATCGGTCACCGTAAGTTCATCGTTGACCACTTCTATATGATACTCTTTCAAACGTCTTCCATCGCGGTCTTGCAGAATTTTCAAGTCGTTTTTAATGGAAATAATTTCGTTAAGTGCCGAAACCAAAAAGTGTCCCGAGCCCACTGCTGGATCGCAAATTTTAATGCTGTTTACAATTTCATTAGCTTCATTTCGGTCTTCAATTTTATTGTATACATCATTGATATTCTGACAATTCCAATTTTTTGTTTCGTTAAATTTCTGAACCACCGCCTTGCGAATCGTTTCGTGGCACATATACATGGTGATGAAGCCCGGCGTAAAAAATGAACCATCTTTGTAGCCATTTATTTTCTCGAAAATCAAACCCAAAACCGAAGCATTGATCAGCGTTTTATTCTCTTCCTGAATTTTTTCAGATCCTTCGCTGCTAAAATCGTAAGCACTCAAAAACTCAAACAGATATTCGAGCGTCCCCAGACTTCCTGTCCGCCTTTTGCCATTTTGGTCCTTCAAAACCGTAGAAGAAATAATGGGAATGGGCTTATCATCGCTCAAATTGCTAATGAAAATGGTATTGTGCTCCATATCAGTAGGTTCGAAAAGTGATGAATTGAGATAAGGAACCTTTTCAAATACTTTTACCACATCCGAATTTCTATCTTCAAATTTCCGAGCCAAAACCTGAAAAAACAGAGTATTTAAATCGTCGTAACTTTTAACTTTATCAATATTTAGAAAAGCGTACGATTCATCATCTTTGTGATAGCTAAAGAGCTGAGCTTCCATCAGTTTCAAAAACAGAATCCGATTCATCCATGTGATGGAAAGCTCCAAAGCAACGCTAAAAAGTCGTTCCTGATAGTTCGTTCCATATTGACTTGGTTTTTCTAAACGACTGATTTTATCCAAGCTATCAAGCTGAATAATAGCATCTTCCAAAATAGTTCCAGTATTTCGTTCACCTTCTTTGTTTCTTCCAATCAGTTTTTTACCGCCTTCTTTGGTTTCTGTTAAACCTATTATATGAAGCATTTCGCTGTAAAAACGTTTATCGAGAGTGTTGCTATCGTTAGCAAAAGGAAGTTTCAGAAGATGTTCGGGCGATAGCAGTTTGAAAAGTGCAATAAGCTTAGTATCATCTTCCTTATCCTCATTGCGTAGCGGTTTTTGATATTCCTGAAGATGGAAATATGTAAAGTCAATTTCGGTATTAATTTCATCAATAAAAGGTTCCGCAATTTCCTTGTAAAAGAAATCGGTTTTCACACCAGCCAACCTCCCTGCTTCAAAATCATTGAATTGCTTCACCAGATTTTTATTTTGGGCAAAAAGACGATCGAAAACATTGGCATCAAAAATAAACCACTCATTTACATTTGTAATAACCAAATGCTTGACTTCCAAATTTTTATGTGTAATTCGCTCCCTCAAATAATAAAGCACCAATTCCTGAAAAGCTTTAGCATTGAGTTTATCGGTCGTTACCATTTCAGATTTATTGCCTGGCTTTTTGGTTTCCACAATTACTCCCACCGAACTATTTGCCTTATCACCATTGTGAATCACCAAGTCGTTTCGACCTTTGGTGTTCACAAAATGGTTTGGATCGTAATAGGTCTTTTTCAGAAAATCAATCAGCAAATTTTTATGAAATTCTTCCGACTCAGCATCGTTAATCCTGTCGAGGAGCTGAATAAGATTTGCTTTAAAATGCTCAATTTCAGTTCTGTTAGGCTTTACTTTTAAAAATGCTTTGTTAAGCGCCTTGCGTGGTTTTAATATATTTATATTCATTTAGGCAATAGTTTTATGGAAACCCAACCATCTTTTAAAAACAATGAAACAAAGTTAGTTAATAATTTGAATTTTGCAACTTATAAGATTAGCTGTGCCAAAAAGCAGCCAAGTGACTGGGTGCCTAAATAGAGTGTGAGAGTGAGTTTTGAGATGCTGACGCCAGAGTAAGCTCTCCTCCCGTCCTCTCCTAAAGGCGAGGAAGCCGAATATGGAGTATTTTTAGAATTTTTGGTGATTTTAGAGAAGAATTAGAAGAGAGTGACCGAGTAAGCAAGTAACTGAATAGAGTGTGAGAGTGAGTTTTGAGATGATGACGCCAGAAACAATTAAGAATTAGAATAAACCACAGATTGCCGACCACAGATCACATTATCTACCGTCAGTTTGGCAAGACTAGAATGACAACTCTTTAAATACGAATTATTTGTACTTTTTCACCTTAGATCTTACTTCAATTAAAGTTATGTTTGCTGAATTAATTTAAGTAGTCACAATTTCAATTTTTGGAGAGAGAGCTAAAATAATTGTCAAAAGTTTTTTCATCTTATTCATGCTTTAAATTATTAACATACATTACAAAAATTCCCATTTTTTTATTCAAACCCGTAATTGGAGTAATTATCTGGAAATTGTCAGGATTTGTATTTACAACT
>JAQUGA010000212.1 GCA_028684405.1 Bacteroidales bacterium
GAGGTTCTCAATTAAACTTCTCTACAAAAATGCTAATCAATAAATAGCAATATTTAATATTAAAAAAAAGGCTGTCATCATCTGACAGCCTTTTTTTTAGATAAATATCCAAACATAATTACTTAGAAAAAAAGCATTACTATTGAATTAGAATTCCCATGAATTAAAAAAACAAAAACCAAGTTTTATAAGGTAAATACTGGATAAGATTCCTGGACTAAAATTTAATAATTATATGAATTTAAAACGCATTGTTAAATAATCGTTGAAAACTTTTCTTATCCAAAATTACAGCAAGAAAGATGTTTTCTTTGTATTTGTTTGATTATCAGCAATGATTAAATTGTTTTATGTTTAAAATCACGAACAAAACAAAGCATTGCTATTAAATATCTAATTTACAAGACATTAACAACTTCAATTAAGCCATTTATTGAGGAAAAATTGTTAATTTAGCGGAATAAAATAATGCAGAAAAAATAATATATTATATAAATAAATAATCGTAACCAATTATGGATTTTAGCTTAACAAATAGAGAAAAGCTCTTCCTGCAAATGATTAAGGATTTTGCAGACAATGAAGTTAAACCATTAGCGGCCGAAATTGATGAGGAAGAAAGATTTCCAATCGAAACGGTTGAAAAAATGGGAAAAATTGGCTTGATGGGTATTCCTGTTCCTGTGCAATATGGTGGACAAGGAGGCACAAATCAGTTATACAGCATGGCTGTTGAAGAGTTATCGCGCGTATGTGCAACCACTGGAGTTATTGTTTCTGCTCACACTTCGTTGTGTGTTGCTCCAATTTTGGAAAATGGAAACGAGGAGCAAAAAATGAAATATTTGCCCAAACTATGTAGTGGTGAATGGATTGGTGCTTTTGGTCTAACCGAGCCCAATGCAGGAACAGATGCCGCTATGCAACAAACATTTGCAGTGGATGCTGGAGATAAATGGGTTTTAAACGGTTCTAAAATTTTCATTACTAATGCTGGTTATGCACATGTATATATTGTCATGGCCATGACAGACAAATCGCAAGGAAACAGAGGTATTTCAGCATTTATTGTGGAAGAAGGAACTCCAGGGTTTAGCGTTGGTAAACAAGAGAAAAAATTAGGAATTAGAGGTTCGGCTACCTGTGAGCTCGTTTTTGAAAACTGCGAAATTCCGAAAGAAAATCTTTTAGGTGCCATTGGAAAAGGATTTGGAATTGCAATGAAAACCCTTGATGGTGGACGTATTGGAATTGCGGCTCAAGCTCTGGGAATAGCACAAGGTGCGATGGATGAAACCATTAAATATACCAAAGAACGCAAGCAATTTGGAAAACCAATTTCTGCATTTCAAAATACACAGTTTCAAATGGCAGATTTAGAAACGAAAGTTCAAGCTGCCCGTTTGCTCGTTAGATCTGCGGCCTACAAAAAAGATGAAAACCTTCCGTATTCAGTGGATGCGGCAATGTGTAAACTTTTTGCCTCTGAAGTAGCCATGGAAGTCACTACAAAAGCAGTTCAATTTCACGGCGGATATGGTTATACCCGAGAATATCCTGTAGAACGCATGATGCGTGATGCTAAAATTACCGAAATTTATGAAGGAACTTCCGAAGTACAACGAATGGTAATTGCTGCAAAGATTTTCAAATAAAACATTTATACTTTGATTGAAAAGATCGAAAAACAAGCATTTTGAATTAAGAAAAAAAAGAAAAAATGAAAATAATAGTTTGTATCAAACAGGTTCCGAATACCACCGAAATAAAAATCAATCCGGCTACCGGAACAATGATTCGTGATGGTGTTGTCAGCATTATGAATCCCGATGATAAAGGCGGACTAGAGATGGCTCTTCGTCTTAAAGATAAATACAATGCCCATATTACAGTCATCACCATGGGACCTCCTCAAGCCGAAGCGATTCTTCGAGAAGCATACGCTTTGGGTGCCGATCGTGCCATTTTATTGACCGATCGCAAATTTGCAGGTGCCGACACCTTGGCAACTTCAAATGCACTTGCTGGTGCATTGCGACGCCTCGATTATGATTTGATTATTGCAGGCCGTCAAGCTATTGATGGCGATACGGCACAAGTAGGACCACAAATGGCCGAACACTTAAATTTGCCTCAGGTTTCTTATGTTGCTAATTTGCAATACAATCAAAACAATTTGCTGACTATTAAAAAAGAGACTGAAGAAGGGCATCAATTATTGGAGGTAGAAATGCCTTGTGTACTTACAGTTTTGGCAACGGCAAACAGAGCTCGATACATGACTGTTTCGGGAATTATGAATGCTTTTGATAAAGAAGTGGAAATTTGGAATGCCGACAAAATTGATGTTGATGAAGAAAAACTGGGACTAAAAGGCTCTCCTACCCGAGTAAAAAAATCTTTCACCAAGGGACGTAAAGGTGCTGGTGAATTATTTGAAGTGGAAGCCGAAGAAGCGGTAGGCATTATCATCAGCAAATTAAAAGAAAAATTTATTATTTAACCTCCCTAATTTTTAAAACATGGATAAATCAATCTATAAAAATGTATGTGTTTTTATCGAACAAAGAGATGGAAACATTCAGCCCGTGGCTTTGGAATTGTTGGGTAAGGCTAAACAATTAGCAGATGAGTTAAACGAAAAAGTAGTTGCTCTGTTTCCAGGTCTCAACATCAGCAATCAAGCTCAAATGCTTATAGAATATGGTGCCGATGAAGTTATTTGCATCGACGAACCAGAATTGAAAGACTATTTAACCGAACAATATTCTCAGGCAATGGATCAGGCTATTCAGCAATTTAAACCCAGCATTGTTCTTATTGGTGCCACTACCATTGGTAGAGATTTGGGTCCCAGACTTTCTGCAAGAGCAGTAACTGGTTTAACGGCCGATTGTACTCGCTTGGAAATTTCGGAAGAAGGGGAGCTAATGATGACTCGTCCTGCGTTTGGCGGAAATTTGATGGCCACTATTATGTGTACTGATCATCGTCCACAAATGTCTACAGTTCGCCCGGGCGTAATGCAAAAAGCAGATCGCGAAGTGGGTAAAAAAGGAAATATAGTTAACTTCAAACCTGTTTTCGATTCATCAAAATTCAAGGTACGTATTCTTGAAAATGTAAAAGAAGACAAAGGCAAAGTTGATATTACGGAAGCCAAAATTTTGATTTCAGGTGGTAGAGGTGTTGGAAATCAAGAAGGCTTTGAAAAATTGCAATCGCTTGCAAAAGTATTAAATGCTGAGGTTTCTGCTTCTCGTGCCATTGTTGATGCTGGAATCTTAACGCACGAACGTCAAGTTGGTCAAACTGGTAAAACGGTTCGTCCCGACTTGTATTTTGCCTTTGGAATTTCTGGAGCCATTCAGCATTTGGCTGGAATGGAAGAATCCGATTTTATCATTGCAGTAAACAAAGATAAATTTGCACCTATTTTCGACGTCTCAGACATTGGTATTGTTGGCGACGTAGCGCAAATAATCCCCTTGCTTACAGAGAGGCTTTCAAAAGAATTGGTAAAATAAAAAACCTTTAATTTGAACTTCAATAAGTCAGGCAATATTGCTTCTTTGTAACATTGCTGTTTTATGACGATTTTCATTTTCGCAGATGCGAGAAATTGAAGAATTGAAACATAAAAATTGGCCTTAAATAGAACAGAACAATTAAAAACAGAAAAAATATATATTATGAAAGTACAATCAAAAATTCGATTGAGAATGAGTGCCAAAGATGCACATTACGGTGGTAATTTGGTGGATGGAGCTAAATTGCTCGCACTTTTTGGAGACGTTGCAACCGAATTGCTTATTATTCAAGATGGCGACGAAGGTCTTTTCGTTTCCTACGACAATGTAGAATTCTTAGCACCCGTTTATGCAGGTGATTTTATTGAAGCAGTAGGCGAAATTACGAAAGTTGGAAATTCTTCACGCAAAATGACATTTGTTGCTACAAAAGTGATTCAACCTCGCACAGATATTTCTAGTTCTGCTGCAGAAGTTATTCAAGAACCAATAGTGGTTTGTCGCGCTTCTGGAACCTGTGTAGTGCCTGTAAAATGCCAAAGATATAGAACAGAAGATGCTAAATAATAGCTTCTGAATTAATAAAAAAAGGCTTATAATTTCATGTAAGCTTTTTTTTATGACCTCCCTACTACACTTGTAACTTTTCCGATCGAAGGTTGACAAATCTAAAAACTCAATGAATTACTTTCACAAGATATAAAAGTAGATTCGGTAAACAATACTCTCCGAATGTCTTTCTTTTCCGAAAATAAAATTACATTTACACAACAAATATTGAATCGAGTAGGAAGTGAGCGATTAGTTCGCTCACTGTCCTCTCACACCACCGTACGTACCGTTCGGTATACGGCGGTTTCTTAATTTACACACGAACAGAGTGATAATAAGTCGAGAAAAATAA
>JAQUGA010000213.1 GCA_028684405.1 Bacteroidales bacterium
TGGCTAATTCGCTCAAATGGTCGATGTACTCCTGATATCTATACTCCTCGGCATCTATCAATAGTCGAACGGATTTTTGGGTCGCATAATCGCATAAATCATTAAATTGACTTTCGAATCTGTTTTTTAAATCATTCTCATTAGAAGAAAGAGATTTCGACCAGTTTATTGTTTCCAATAAATCGGCAGGTGCTAAAGCGGTGGGTTTGAAAGCTGCAAAAGCAATGTTTTGATTCTGTGCTGCCAAATCGATGGTTTTTTTAAGTTCTGCTATGGTTTTGTCCGTTTGGCTATCTTTGGTCAGCCCTTCTGCGGCAAAATCAAGAATTGAAAAAACTTTAAATTTTGCTAAATGTTCAACGGTTCCTAAAGCTTCTGTAGCATTCTTTCCACCACAAAAATGGGAAAACATAAGCGGTTTTATAAACCAATGAATGGGAAAATGAATCCGCATTAAAAAAAGACTCATGCTGGTTAAAAAGTCAGAAATAAAGGGCTTTTTAATCAATTTAAACAAAATACAAGCTTTTCTTAATTCGCTCGTCTTTTTGTAAGAAAAAGCAATTTCGGTATTTGAAAAATCTATCATAAATAATAATAATTAAAAGAGATAATAAATAAAAGCACTTACAATTAGAGCAGATATTTCTTTCTTTAAAACCAAAAACAGCCTCTATTGTTTAATGGTTATGAAAAGATCGAAAAACTTGCTGTAAAGATACAAAATTATTACTAATAATGGAGTTGCGGTTGCTGAGCGTAGTCGGGACGTCCACAACTCCAAACTTACCCATATTTCCTGCAGGAGCATCGAAAATACAGTGTTTTTTTTTACAAAAAGCCTTTATTTAATCCAAACTTCTATCGCACCTGCTCCATATTTTGCGGAGGAAGCATCAAAATAATGAGTATCGGGATATTTGTTCATTGCTTTTACCATTTCTGCTTTCAATTTTCCAATGCCCACGCCGTGAATAAATACTATTTTTTTCAGTTTCAGTTTAAAAGCTTCATTTAAACAGCGTTCAAAATGGGATAGTTGAATTTGTAAAATCTGAATAGGATCTAAATTTTCGGGAGTTTCTTTGATTAAATCAGAATTTTCGAGGACTGCTTCAATATGCAAATCTACTTCTGCCGTCTCGGCATCTGTCATATAGGGCTGCAAAAAACTATCTACTTCGACCAAAGCTTTAAGCCTGGGTCTTTTAGCAGAAAAATCGATGCTTTTAAGGTCTTCTTCTTTCACCGTCTCTATTGGTGCTTCTACAACATCGCCCAAAAAGTAAAGAATCGATCGCTCTTCCATAAAAGAAGAAGTGATGTAACTCTCCTTAGAAACAAAGCGAGAAGGCTTGATATTGAACTTCGTATCAAATGGAGTAATTGGATTTTTTAGAAGTTCGGCATGAAAAACAGCTTGAAAATAGCCATTGCACCAATCGTTAATATCTTCTCTCTTTATGGTATCCAAAAAACTTCTTGAATTTGAAGAAACAGAGCCAAAATCGACACCCACGTATGATTTGTCGTCATTTCTTAAAAACAGATTATAAATTACATCATACGATGTTTTATTAACCACATAAACATCTATCAAATCTTTGAGCAACCACACTTGATCATGGGGGATAAACGCGAGATAAAGTCCATTTTTATTGGGATTTAACGAAGTGTATTTCCGAAGAGGAATTTCCCTTTCAAAATCATCCTCCGAATCGGATTCAGAGGAAGTTTCTGGTATTTTATTATTATTGGTTTCCGAGGATTTATAGTCTACATTAAAGGCTTTTGCACCACTTTCGTACTGCACAGCAGGAATGATTTCGGAAGTGCTGACGGGATATTCAAAACCCTCTTCAATGGCTACAAAAACCATGGTTGGGCTTGTTATCTTTGTAATTATTCCACCGCCTACATCATTCAAGAACTTTACTTTATCGCCTATTTTAAATTTCATATTTTATATTTTTAATGATTCATTTGTGTTTATTTCCCTAATATACATTGCTAAGCCAAATAAGTCCATTCCTGCAAGTGTGTGAGCCTTCTGACTGAAGCAATCTAATTCTAAAAAATCATGTATAATTTTATTTATTTTCACATGAGAAGTTCGAACATGATCATCGTAAGGAATTAAAAAAGAATAAGATATTGACCTGATTGCCAGATCATTAAAACCTGTGAGCTTAGCATCAAACTGAACAGTGGAGTCTCCAATAATGGTATTATTAAACTGCGGACAGGCTCCTTTATATCCAGCAAAAATTCTTTTAGTAAAAGTATTGTGCAAAAAAATCATATCCTCATCGGAAAAATAATACAAATCCTCCTCCGATTTAAATCGATTAACAACAGACATGGGAAAAATTAAACTTTGAATTCCATGGCTGATATCATCATATCCATTGGCAGCAAAATCTCGTTTACACCTTGAAGGTCGCCATCCCCAATGTCTGAAAACCAAAC
Organism: Bacteroidales bacterium; assembly: GCA_028684405.1. GTDB lineage: Bacteria > Bacteroidota > Bacteroidia > Bacteroidales > WCHB1-69 > JAQUGA01. The sequence continues at coordinate 2,470 of JAQUGA010000213.1, forward strand.
AGCTATCCTCTGTTAATTCTAACACAGAACGTCTGGAATAAGGCCGAATGGGAGTTCCAAAAACACAATTGGGCTTATCTTTAACAATCGAGCGATACAACTTTGCAAATTGGTGAGCTTTTGTGAGATATTCATCGTTATGCATAGAATTTCCTAAATAGTAGTAAGTAGTGGCAAATGCCGACTGAAAATTAAGATAGGCTGGTCGCGCTCCTTTTTCTGCAAAAATTTTAAGTCCAAACTTTGGACCATACCAAAACTGTTCGTAATAATCTAATGTTTTTACAATTTCTTCATAATATAGAGGAATCAATTCCTCTATAGTTTTGGGATTTACATTAAATAGACTCAAAAAACAAGACGCTAAATCTGGAATTTGAAAACTGCTATCAATTGTCCGACGCACCTTCACTGCATCGATAAAATAAGCGTACGACCACAAAATAAGTCCGTCTTGATACATCGATGGATGATTGCTCCATCTGGGTACTCCATTAGTATCAATTATGTCCTTACGATAACTTAAAATAGCAGCTGAATTCGCAAGATACCTTTCAAGATATTTTTCATTTCCAAGCGTTTCATACATAATTAAATCAGCCACCATAACGTAGGACATACCATCTCCATAGATGTTTGACTTTTTTTTATTGGTTGTATCCAAGGCTTTGTATCTTTGAACAACAAGGCTTTCATACAAACCATCATACATATCTATATATCTTGCTTGTGCAAAACCCCGAGCATTGAAATAACTTAAAAAAAGAGATATTAATAACAGATAGGTAATAAATTTTAGCGAAAACGAGCTGTCTGAATTCATTTTTGTATATTTTTGTTCACATGCAAAAATACAACAATTCGACTAGAAGCAACAAAACAAAGAAAAATATATAATGAAAACATCTGAACAAAAAATCGGGATTCTCTTCGCAATCATTATTTTATTCCTCAGCGGAATGATAGTTATTTCTTGCTCAAAAGAAGATCCAATTGAACCTAAAGTATTTAACACCACTCCCTATGAGATGAATTTGCCCAATTATTTCCCAAACCGCTTAAACATTCCAGACGATAATCCAATGACGGTTGAAGGAGTAAGACTTGGTCGATATTTGTTTTATGATGGACGCTTAAGTGGCTACACTGGAGATCATCCGGACTCACTAATGAGTTGCGGAACGTGTCATCTTCAAGAATTTTCTTTTGAATGTGGCATTGATCATCCCAAATATACGGGTGGATATACGCATGGAGTTACAGGGATTCCAACAAAAAACGTAATGCTTCCCTTAATCAACATTGTTTTTAATAACGAAGGATATTTCTGGAATGGTTCTATTTGTGCTTCGAATCCTCACCCGGGCAGACGAAGTTTGGAGGACATTGTTGTGATGGGCATTATCGCTCCAGACGAAATGAATAGTACAATTGAAAAAACAGTTGCTGCCATACAAAGTGTTTCGATGTATCCTGCTATGTTTGAAGCCGCTTTTGGAACTCCTGAAATAAACATCGACCGCATTAAAAAAGCAATTTCACAATTTGTGCGATCTTTGGTCAGCTACAATTCCAAATTTGACAAATATCTTCGTGGCGAAGTGCAGCTTACAGATTCTGAATTAAGAGGATACATTCTTTTTACCACCGAAGAGGGTGCCGATTGTTTTCACTGTCACGGTGGCGGTGGCAATCCGCTTTTTACCACAAATTTGTTTTATAACAATGCAAAAGACAGCGTTTTTGACATCTCCAACGACCGATTCTCTTTTACTGGAAAACCCAGTGATAAAGGAGCGTATAAAGCCACAACTCTAAGAAACATTGAGTTTACAGCACCTTATATGCACGACGGCCGCTTTAAAACATTGGATGAAGTGATTGATTTTTACAGCGAAGGACTTATTATGTCGCCCTATGTAAATACTCTCATGCACAAAATCAATGATGGTGGAGC
>JAQUGA010000024.1 GCA_028684405.1 Bacteroidales bacterium
ATAAATTGCGGAAAAGCAATATTTTTTAAAAAAACCTAAACCAAGCCTCTCTTTTTTATTTTATACATATTCGCTTCTTATGCAGTGTTTTACATAAGATAATCAGATTTTTATCGGACAACAGTGATTAATAATGTTGTTTTTTTGAAATATTTGAGAAAATGTCTATTTTTGTTGAGAGCTATCCGCTGGAAGCGGATTTAGTTCAACAATGTATATAAATAATAGGCGAAACAGTAATAAAATCCAAGGGTTACAGCTCGCTTCAATTTTGTCGTAACTTGACAGAGAAGTGCTACGCAGTTGGCTACTATTCTTATACTTAACGTTACTAAAGCTAAAACCCAGAAGAATTAAAAAGTTCGCACTCCAGTTGTAATTTTTTCATTGACTGAATAAGTTTCCTTTTCAGCCGGAATATTAATGACTTTTTATCCTCCAAAGTCGTCGTAAGCAATATTTTCGGGAGGAACGCCTAAGGAATCCAGCATTTTAAATACTGATTCATTCATCATGGGAGGTCCGCACAAGTAATATTCAATTTCTTCTGGTTCTGGATGATTTTTTAGGTAATTTTCCAGTACAACACTGTGGATAAATCCTGTAAGTCCATTCCAATTATCTTCGGGCAGTGCTGCTGAGAGAGCCAAATTAAATTCAAAATTGGGAAATTTTTTCTCGATTTCTCTAAAATCTTCTTCATAAAAAACTTCTCTTAGCGAGCGAGCTCCGTACCAATAGGAGACTTTTCTATCTGTTTTTTCGGTATGAAACAGATGAAAAATATGCGAGCGTAATGGTGCCATTCCAGCTCCGCCACCAATATATAACATTTCGTTTTTTGTCTTTTTAATATGAAATTCACCATAAGGTCCCGAAAGCATAACTTTATCGCCTGGTTTGCGTGAGAAAATATAGGATGAGCAAATTCCAGGATTGACATTCATAAATGATTTTTTCTTATTGTCCCAAGGCGGAGTTGCAATACGAATGTTGAGCATTACAATGTTTCCTTCGGCAGGATGGTTTGCCATTGAATAAGCTCTAAAAATCGGCTCTGAATTTTTCATTTTTAAATCCCAAATTTTCATTTGGTCCCAATCAGAATGGAATTCTTTTTCCACATCAATATCCTTAGAAAAGTCAATTTCACAGGGAGGAACATCAATTTGAACATATCCGCCAGATTCAAAATCCAAGGTTTCTCCTTCGGGAAGTTTAACAACAAATTCTTTGATAAAAGTGGCTACATTTCTGTTGGAAACAACTTCGCATTCCCATTTTTTAATTCCGAAAATCTCTTTGGGAATTTCAATTTTCAAATCGTTTTTAACTTTCACCTGACAGCTTAATCGCCAGTTTTCCTTTTGTTCTTTTCGGCTGATGTGTCCGGTTTCGGTTGGCAAAATTTCGCCGCCGCCTTCGGTAACTTGACATTTACACATGGCACACGTGCCCATTCCACCACAAGCAGAAGGCAAAAATATCTTATCTTGCGATAAGGTTGATAATAATGAAGAACCCGGTTTTACAACCAATTCTCGATCTTCGTTAATCATAATTTTGACATCTCCTTGTGGCATTAGTTTTTTGCGTGCATAAAGCAAAACGGCAACCAAAAGGATGACAATTCCTATAAATACGGCGATGCTAAGTAGGACTATGGTAAGTAAGTTCATCTGTTTTATTTTTAATATTATAACTCGATTCCTAAAAAACTCATAAATGCAATGCTCATTAATCCTGTAATAATAAAGGTAATTCCAATGCCTTTTAGAGCATCTGGAACATTTGAGTATCTGATTTTTTCACGGATGGCAGCAATGGCTACAATGGCTAGTAACCAACCAATTCCAGAACCCAATCCAAATACAGAAGCTTCTGCGATGTTGGCATATTCGCGTTCTTGCATAAATAAAGATCCGCCTAAAATTGCACAGTTTACAGCAATTAATGGCAAGAAAATACCCAATGAAGAATAAAGGGCAGGAGTGTATCTTTCAACAATCATTTCAACAAGCTGAACCATGGAAGCAATGACGGCGATAAACATGATAAAGCTTAAAAAACTGAGGTCGATGCCTGCAAAATCTTCTCCCAACCAGACCAATGCACCTGGTTTTAAAAGATATTGTTCCATCAAATAATTGATGGGAACGGTAATGGTGAGTACAAAAACAACAGCTAATCCAAGTCCCATGGATGTTTTTACCGTTTTGGAAACTGCCAAATAGGAGCACATTCCCAAAAAATAGGCAAAAATCATGTTGTCGATAAAAATCGATCGGACGAATATACTTAATAAGTTTTCCATTCTTTTTCGGTTTTAAATGTATTTATTTTAATCTTTTTCCACCAATGATTTTACGTACGAACGTTGAATCCAGATAATAACTCCCACAATAATCAATGCCATCGGGGGCAAAATCATAAAGCCATTGTCGCGATATCCAAAATCATAAAAAGCTTCAGGAATTACTTTATATCCCAAGACTGACCCCGAACCCAAAAGTTCACGGAAAAATGATACCGTAATTAAAACTAGTCCATATCCTAAGCCATTACCAATTCCGTCCAAGAGTGATGGAAAAGGCTTGTTTGCCAATGCAAATGCTTCCAAACGACCCATAATAATACAGTTTGTAATGATAAGTCCCACAAAAACAGATAACTGTTTGCTTACATCGTATACATATGCTTTTAGAACTTGGTCAACAAGTATAACCAAGGTGGCAATAACAACAAGTTCTACAATAATTCGTATGCGAGGCGGAATGGTATTTCGTAGAATAGAAATAACAAAATTCGAGATGGCCGTAACCGCAATAACAGATGCTGCCATAACGATAGCCGGTTTCATTTGTGCCGTTACTGCCAATGCCGAACAGATTCCTAAAACCTGAACCGTAATTGGGTTTTCTATGTTTAGTGGCCCCAAAAGTAGTTTTCGGTTGACCGGAGAAAATGGATTGTATTTAGACTGGCTCATAACTTATTTGGTTTTTAAGAATGATTCATAATTTTTCAAACATATTTCCAGCATATTGTTGACGCCTTTACTGGTAATGGTTCCACCGGAAATGGCATCCACTCCATGAATAGGGTTAAGAGAGCTGTTTGCAACTCCTCCTTTGACGACTTTGATGGATGTAAAATCTCCATTTTCGTCAAAAATTTGTTTGCCAAGAAATTGATTTTGAAATGTGGGAGTCGATATTTCTGCTCCCAAACCTGGAGTTTCCGATTTGTGTCCAAAAGTGACTCCAGCAACTGTATTTTTATCGCTTTTCAAAGCTATATTTCCCCAAACAGGACCCCATAAGCCTTTTCCAATTAAGGGAATAATGAATAAGGTGTCTTTTTGGTCGTTCATCAAAACAAATAAAGGCAAACGAACATCTTTGGGTGTTGGAGTTTTTCCGCTCAATTTACGAAGTTCCTCTTTTAAATTAAGATCGAAGGCACGTTCATTTCCTTTGATAAATTCTCCTTGAGCAAAATCAGATAAAATTTCACCTTCAATATTGATAATTAATTCGTTGGTAATGTATTTATGGTAAATAGAAATAGTTTCTTTGGTGGGTGATTCGATGCCCGCAGATTGCAATATCTGTTGCATTTTTTCGGTTTTAACATTGTTTTCTTGGGCTGGTTTTAATAGCGTAGCTGCCAATGCAAGCAATACAGCAACGACAATAACCAGAACAGAAGAATAAATGAATATGTATTTGTTGCTAAACATGATTTTGTGTTTTATGATTTAACGACTTGTTTTACTCTTTTTAATCGACGCTTTATGTTTGAGTCAACGACATAGAAATCAATGAGTGGTGCGAAAACATTCATCAATAATATCGCCAGCATTGTTCCTTCGGGATATGCCGGATTGACCACTCGAATCATCATCGTGAAAAAACCGATGAGGAATCCATAGATGATTTTCCCGGTGGGTGTTTGGGAAGCAGATACTGGGTCGGTTGCCATAAAAACAGCTCCAAATAAAAATCCACCCATCAATAAATGTTGGTATGCGGGTACTTCCATAAAAGCATTTAATCCCAATGCGTTAAACAGCAGTCCGGTGCTTAATAGGCCAATCACCGCTGATATCATAATTCGGGCACTTGCAATTCCGGTAAACAATAATATAATAGCACCCAATAAGATGGCAATTTTCGACGTTTCTCCAATGCTACCAGGCATCAATCCAATGATCATGGTTTGTACATCGGGAAGTTGTTCAAAGTTGCCCGACGCAGCCAAACCAAGGGGTGTTGCTCCAGAAAATGCGTCTGCTTTTTCGGCAATCCAAACTTTGTCGCCAGAAATTTCAGCAGGATAGGCAAAGAAAATAAATGCACGAGCCACCAATGCCGGATTTAAGAAATTCATTCCTGTTCCTCCAAAAACTTCTTTGGCGAAAATAATGGAGAAAACAGATGCTACAGCTACCATCCACAACGGAATATCGGGCGGCATGACCAAAGGAATAAGCATTCCCGTAACCAAAACTCCTTCATTAATGGTATGTCCCTTAATTTGTGCAGCAGTAAACTCAACAGCCAAGCACGTAACATAAGAAACAACAATGATGGGAACTACTTTCATTAGACCATAAAGAGCTATTTCCCAAAAACTGACATCTGCACCACTGGACAGATAATGTTGATAACCAACATTGTAAATTCCAAACATCAATGCAGGCACCATTGCCAAAACGACAAATATCATGGTGCGTTTTAAATCAATTGCGTCTCTGATATGTGCCCCTTTTTTTGTTACATGATTGGGAACAAAAAAGAAAGTTTCAAAAGCATCAAATGTGGAATGTAAAAAATAAAGTTTGCCCCCTTTTTGGAAGTTGGGTTTCACTTTGTCTATCAAATCTCTTACTATTTTCATGTATGTTGATTCTGTTTGCGTTTATATCATTTCTTTCATAAAATCATCAATGCTATTTCTTACAATTTCTTGCAACTCCATTTTTGAAGTGCAAATAAATTCACATAAAGCAAAGTCTTCTTCAGCAACTTCCAAAATTCCCAACTTTTCCATCTGGTCGAAATCTTTGATGATCATTGATTTTATAAGTTGTTGTGGCATAATATCCCACGGAAAAACTTTTTCATATTGTCCAGTTACAACAAAATTCCGAAGTTCGCCGTGATAATTGCTGTCTAATGCATATTCTTTATTAGGAGTGAGCCATGAGAAGAAAGTTTTCGACAAGCTGAATTTATTAAATCCTGGCATAATCCATCCGAAAAACTCATAATAATTGCCTTCGGGAATCAATGTAAATTGAGAGTCGTAAAAACCTAAAAATCCATTTTCTGAAATTTGGCTTCCTGTTAAAACATTACCACTAATCATTCGGGTAAATACTTCTGGATTCGGTTTGCTTATTTTTGCCAACGAAACTCCTGATGTAACTTTGTAATATTTTGGATTTTCAACTTCCGAGCCACAAAGAGCAATTATTTTTTCATATTGTACTTCTCCAGTGGTGAAAAAATGTCCGATGTTGACTACATCTGAAAGATTGATGTACCATACTGCTTCGCCTTTGTTTAAGGGGTCGATGTGGTGAATTTGGGTTCCGATATTGCCAGAAGGATGCGGTCCTGAAAAAGTGTGCATTTCTACATTTTTCAAATTTGCAAAAATGGAATCCTTGCCGTTTAGAACTTGGTGGGTACTAAAGTGCACTTTGCCTTCCGTTAATTTGGCAATGATATCAATTCCTCTCTGAATTTCAGAAATGCGTTGAGCAAAAACAAATTCATAATCGGGTGCCAATGGAGCGGAGTCAAAACCAGAAATAAATATGGCTTTGGGCTTTTCTGCAGGATTGGCAATAATATGAAAAGGTCTTTGGCGAATAGCGGGCCAATATCCTTTTTCCATCAGCTCTTTTTGAATAAAATCGGCATTTAAATTGGAAACATCAATGGGGGCTACTTTTTCCATCAGATTGTCAGATTCAATGGTAATTTCCAAAAGTTTGCGTTTATCTCCGCGAACAATCTCTTTTATGGTTCCACTTACAGGTGAACAAAATTTAATTTGCTCGTCGTTTTTGGAATAAAAAATGGGACTGCCCACTTTTACCAAATCGCCCTCTTTTAACAATAATTTGGCAATGACGTTGGGAAAATCAATTGGACGAATGGCAAACAATCCCGAATTGTCCACAGATACTACTTCGCACTTTGCTTTGCCTTTGAGTTTGATGTCTAAACCTCGCTTTATTTTGATAACTTTAGGCATATATAAAATATTATATTGTTATTTTCGTTTGCGTTCTTGATATACAAAATGTATATTTGTAAAATGTTTTAAACAACATATAATTTTGATTGTTCAATGTTTCACAGACAAAATTATTGCTAAAAGTAATATATTTTTATTAATAAAAATATGAATGATTTGAAAAGAGCATTTTCGTTGGTTTTTTTTCTGATTATTATCCAGATCGGATATGGGTTTAATTCGGACTCTATCTTTCTAAAAAACTTAACCAGCGTTTGCCTGCATCGATTGGGGAATCCCATGTCGGATCCAATTATTGAGCTTCATACCAATGAGCAATTGGAACTTACTTTTGATATTATGGGAACGGAAGCTCCCTTTTTGAATTATGCTTTAATTCATTGCAATGCCGATTGGACAAAAAGCGATTTATCGCCCATCGAATATCTTGAAGGTTTTAATGACGATCAGATTTATGATATCACTTATTCTGCCAATACTTTGCGAGCCTACACTAAGTATCGTTTGGTTTTTCCAAATGATAATGTAAAACCTACTCTTTCTGGCAATTACTTGCTTGTAGTGTATGAAAACGACATTCTTAAGCCAGTCTTAACAAGGCGGTTTTATGTGTATGAAAATAGGGTGGATATTGATGCTTATTTTGCCAAAGCAACCCGAATTGAAGATCAATTGACTCGACAAGAACTTAATTTCACCATTCATAAAAGAGGCTATCCGATTAATGCTATGCATCGCTTGAATGTAATTATTGCACAAAATGGTCGTTGGGATAACAGAATTGTCAATCCAGGATATTTCTCTGTCAATCCGGATAAAATTATCTATGAAAATACAGGAAATGTTGTTTTTGATGGTGGGGCAGAATTTAGAGCTTTTGACATAAAAAGTGTCCGATATAATCTGGAAAATGTACAGCAGGTCAAAAATACAAATAATGACTATCATGCATGGTTGTATGAATCACGCAGCCGACAATATGGAGCCTACGAGTCAAATCCAGATATTAATGGACGTTTTTTTATTAAAACTGAAGATTGGGACAACCAACTACAAGCCGAATATGTAAATGTTCATTTTTTTCTGAAAGCAGCCAATCCTTTTGTTGATGGAGCTGTTTATGTGTTTGGACAACTTACAGATTGGAAATTTGATGCTAAGGCTAAAATGCAGTATGTCAAAGACTTGGGTGGGTATAATGCAACTTTGTTACTCAAACAAGGATATTATAATTATCAGTATATATTTGTTCCATATCTAAAAGGAAATCCCGATGTAAGCCGAATAGAAGGTAATTTTTGGCAAACAAACAACGATTATATAATTTACGTCTACTATCGTGAAGAAGGAGGAATTGCCGATAAATTGGTTGGTTTAAAACAATTAAATTCGCTGCAAAGACGATAGTTTTGTATATCTCTTTATTTATTTTATGATATTTCATAACAGATTCCGAACTTGTTTCGGAATCTGTTTTTTTTAGAGAATCTTGTATCTATTTCTTGCAACTCAAAGCAATCCTTTTCCGTTCAATATCCACCGAAATAATTTTGGCTGTGATTTTTTCGTTTAATTTCACATAATCATTGGGATCTTTCACAAATTCATCTGCCAATTCACTAATGTGAATAAATCCATTTTCGTGGATGCCAATGTCTACAAAAACGCCAAAAGCGGTGATGTTGGTTACAATTCCACGAACCGTCATATCTGCGGATAAATCTTTAATGGTTTTTATGTTCGGGTCAAATTCGAAGTGTTCAAATTTTGTTCTGGGATCCAATCCTGGTTTTGCCAATTCGGACAAAATATCTCTTAATGTGGGCATTCCAACGGTATCGGTCACGAATTCTTCGATGGGAATAGAGAGTCTTAGTGACTCATCTTTCATCAAATCTTCAATGGTACAATTTAGTTTCTTTGCCATTTTTTCCACAATCGGGTAACTCTCAGGGTGAACAGCACTTTTGTCCAATGGATGATCCGATTCTCGAACCCGAAGAAATCCAGCCGCTTGTTCAAATGATTTTGCTCCAAATCTGGGGACTTTCAGTAGTGCTTTGCGGTTTTTAAATGCTCCATTTTCGTTTCTATAAGCTACGATGTTTTGAGCCAAAGTAGGACCAATTCCAGAAACATAGGATAGAAGTTCCTTGCTGGCAGTATTCAGTTCTACGCCCACTTTGTTAACACAACTTTCAACGGTTTCGGTCAAGCTCTCTTGCAATAATTTTTGATCAACATCATGTTGATATTGTCCAACACCAATTGATTTTGGGTCTATTTTCACCAATTCAGCCAATGGATCCATAAGTCGACGTCCGATGGAAACAGATCCGCGAACCGTTACGTCATAATTTGGAAATTCTTCTCGGGCAATAGCCGAAGCAGAATAGATAGATGCGCCACTTTCGTTAACCACTACTGCCATCACGTTTCTGTCGAATTGAGTTTTTTTTACAAAATGTTCGGTTTCTCGCCCTGCGGTGCCGTTTCCTATGGCGATGGCTTCCACTTTATAGGTGGCAACCAATCTTGCTAATTTTGCTTTGGCTTGATTTCGCTCGTTTTGGGGAGGATGAGGATAAATGGTTTCGTTGTGCAACAATTTGCCTTGTGGGCTTAAAATAACGACCTTGCATCCAGTTCTAAATCCTGGGTCGATGGCGAGTACGGTTTTTTCTCCCAAAGGAGGAGTGAGCAGTAATTGACGCATATTTTCTGCAAAAACTTCAATGGCTTTTTTATCCGCTTTCTCTTTATAATATTGTCTGATTTCATTTTCGATAGAAGGCTGAATTAATCTCTTATAAGAATCTACACATGCTTTTTCTACTTCTTTTGAAGCTGCATTGTTTGTTTTTACAAATTGTTTTTGAAGAAAATCGAGAGCTTTGTTTTCATCTGGAGCTAATTTAACTTTTAAAAAACCTTCGTTTTCGGCTCTAAAAATGGCTAAAATTCGATGGGATGCACTTTTCGAAATCGGTTCTTTAAAATCGAAATAGGCAGAATATTTATCTGCTTCTTCTTTTTTTGTTTTCACCACCGTACTGGACAAAACTCCGTCATGCATATAAAAATGGCGGATCCTAGTACGTGTGTATTGATGTTCGGAAATCCATTCAGCAATAATATCTCTCGCTCCATCCAGAGCTGCTTCGACAGATTCAACTCCTTTTTTAGGATTTACGTATTTTATAATGGTTCCTGTTAAATCAAAATCTTGTTGAGCCATTATTATTTTAGCAAGCGGCTCCAGTCCTCTTTCTTTGGCCATGGAAGCCCGAGTTTTGCGTTTGGGTTTATACGGCAAATACAAATCTTCCAATTCGAAAAGAGTACTTGCTTGTCCTATTTTTTCTTTTAGTAAATCCGTTAGAAAACCTTGTTCATCAATGCTTTTCAGAATCGTTTCTCGGCGATTCTCTAGATCTACCAGCTGTTTGTTGCGATCTCTAATGTTTCCTATTTCTACTTCGTCGAGCATGCCGCTGGCTTCTTTCCGATATCGAGCTATAAATGGAATGGTGGCTCCCGATTCTAATAACTCCATTACGTTTTTTACCTGATTTGTTTGAAGTTTAAGTTCTTGGGCAATAGTATTGATGAAATTATGTGTATTCATGAGATTCTATTTTGATGCAAAAGTAAGCTATTAAATGAAAAAAAGCTGTCATTTACGACAGCTTTTTTATAGATTGTTAGAAGTGAATTATCTTACGATACTAAGTTTTTTAACGAGTACTTTATTATCATACATAAAACGAATGGTGTACATTCCAGTTGATAAGTTAGAAATATCAACGGATAAACCACTGTTTGTATTTTCATTGTTGATGGTTTTCACAACTCTTCCGTTTAAATCAACGATATTAATGAGAGCTTCTTTGCGAGACTCTTCTTCAAAATTAATAAACAAGACGTTTTGTGCAGGGTTTGGATAAATATGAATGGATTGATCTGCATTTTCATCTATTTCTGTTGAGCTGCTGCCTCCAATTGAGATATCATCCACAAAGAAAATGAAAGCATCGTTGGATACACAGTTAATTCCAATATAAATATTTTGATTTACGTAGCTTGCCAAGGAGTATTCTTTCAATGTCCATGTGTCAGGAGCTGTTTCGTATGCACCAGACGTGAGAAAAGTAGTGAAGTTTGCGGGTTGGTTTCCTGTTTTAGAAACGCCAATTTTAAATCTTTCTGCACCATATTGAGTCGTATAAGATTTTACCCAGACTTTAAATTTCCAACTTGCATTTAATGGTTTAACTTGAGGAGAGATAAGCCAATCATTATTGGGTGGATTTGTTGCAGCAAAAGATGCTCCTTGGCGAACTCCACCGTGAGCGTCTGCTCCAGTAGTGGCTGGTGTAGTTGCTGCTCCGTTAAATGCAATAAACGACATGGGGGTGCCACTACTTGGGAATGTAACACCATCAATGCCATACGTTGTGCTTTGGTCAACATCAACGGTGGTCCATGGTGAGAAGTTAGTAGCAAAGTTTGCACTTGATTCAAAATCTAAAGTGAAGCTAGCACCTGCTTGAGAAACCGTAATAAATCCGGTTTTAGTTTCGGTATCACTTTGTGAGTTAGAGTTGGTTACCGTTAATGAAACATTATAGGTGCCTGGAATGCTGTATACCACACTTGGGTTTTGAGCTGTAGATGAAGCAGGAGAAGCGCCGGAGAATGTCCAAGAACGGCTCGTAATAGTTCCTGTTCCGGGAGTTGACTGGTCGGTAAATTGAACGGTAAGAGGGGCGTTTCCTGAAGTTGGAGAAGCTGTAAACTCAGCATTTGGAGTTGTACTTCCTGCACCTATGCAATTCAGAGCGGCAGGAACATCAATAATTCCTACGCCAGGAGCGATTGTATGAGAACCAGAAGCTAAAGGTTGAGAAGTTGTTTTTAAGCAATTGAAAATTTGTGCAGGCGTAGCACTTGAGTTTCTTGATTTAAGAAGGGCAGCTGCACCCGCTGCTACGGGACAAGACATGGATGTTCCTTGCATACCGTCATAATTTTTATTATCAAAAGTGGAAGTTCCTGTAATTCTAAAATATTGAGATGTACAATAGGTAGTACTTAACATGTTTATGTAGGATGTTGTTTCATTATAGAAACCACCGGGTGCCGCAATGTCAACCCAAGTACCATATTGAGAAAATGAGGATAACTTTTTGTTGTTATCTGTTGATGCTACTGCTAAAACAGAGGAATAAGCGGCTGGATATAGTTTGGTTGTTGTGCCATCATTTCCAGCTGAAGCTAACACTACTACGTTGTTATTATAAAGCGATTGCATTTGTTGTTGTTCGGCTGTAGAACTCTGTTCACCTCCTAAAGAAAGGCTAATGACATGAACATTTTGTTGGGCAGCCCAGTTAACACCACGGGTAATAGAAGTATTGTACATACCTCCTGAGTTATCGGCACAACGAACTCCATATAAAGTGACTCCGCCCCCAATTGAAGCAATCCCTTTTCCATTGTTATTGATGGCTCCAACTAAACCTGCACAGTGTGTGCCGTGAGACCATTCATAAGCATAACAAAGTCCATTATTCATATCATACATTGAACAATTGGGGTTTTGTGCTACTGACGTCGGAGGTGCAGATTTTCCAGCTCCCGTTTGAACTGGATTAACTGATGCATTACATTGATTGTTGGCTGGAATGAGTAAATCTTCGTGTGCTCCCCATACGGCATTGTCAACAATAGCGACTTTTACTGAAGAAATTCCTTTTTGGATATCCCACGCTTGTTCGGCTTTTATTTGCGTTAAATACCATTTATAGTTGCCCAAATAATATGGGTCATTTGGCGTCCATAAAGGCTCCCGTTTGTAATCCAATTCAGCATATTCGATAATATCCATTTTTGATAACTCATCAATAAATTCATCCACTTTTTGGATTTCGTTAAATGTTACAAAGAAGATGCGCATTAATTTCGAATCATTAAAAGCAGTAAGTTCTCTGGTAACTTGAGTTACTTCATACTTGTCAATTAATTTCGTCATATTTGTCATGCTTGATAAATCAACAAAATTATTTTGATCAATTTCATAGTCGTGAGTGTAACTATCTTTTAATTTGAAAATAATGGAGCCATCTTTGGCATTCGAATGTATGGTTTGAGCATTCGAAAATTGAGATAAAAACAAACCGAATATAAGAATAAGGCTAGTTCTCAAAAACTTAAAGGGTAGTGATTTTCTCATTTTTTTGAGTTTTTAATGAAACATTAGATATTTGTATTATTTATTTAATTCTATAACCAATCCACAAATATAAACCTAATTATTTAAAACATTAAGTTTTTTTCCGAGAAAAATATCTATAAAGTATTTTTTCTAACGATTACCGATTCTGCACTTGAAAGAAAATATTTGCTAAACATCTGGTAGGTTTTTGTTTAAAAATGGTTTTTGTAGGATTCTTTTTTTTATGATTACAGGGAAAGAACAAGTTTTTTTCTCAATTCATTTTCGGAATATTCCTTTTATTTGAGATTTGTTATTGTTTTTTTTCTATATTTGACCGGATTAAATAAAAAAGATATGCATATAGCTGTTGCAGGGAATATTGGCTCGGGAAAGACTACATTGACAGAGCTTTTGGGAAAACATTTTAATTGGGAACCGCATTTCGAAGATGTGGACACGAATCCGTATCTCGTAAGTTTTTATGAGGACATGCAAAGATGGTCGTTTAATTTGCAGATTTATTTTCTCAACAGTCGTTTTCGTCAAATTGTGGATATTCGAAATAAGAAGAAAAACGTCATTCAAGATAGAACCATCTACGAAGATGCTTTTATTTTTGCTCCCAACCTTCATGCAATGGGATTAATGTCAAGTCGTGATTTCGAAAATTATAAATCATTGTTTGATTTGATGAACTCTTTTATTCAGCCCCCAGATCTGCTAATTTATCTGAGAGCAACAACTCCAACATTGGTAAATCAAATTCAAAAAAGGGGACGCGATTACGAAAATTCTATCCGTATCGACTATTTGCAACATCTAAATGATAGATATGAAGAGTGGGTGACCAATTACAAGGATGGAAAATTATTAATAATCAATATAGACGAATGCAATTTTAAGGAGAAACCCGAAGATTTAGGATCTGTTATCAATCGGGTGAATGCTGAATTGTTTGGTCTGTTTTAGAATTATCTTATGCAAGCAATTGGAATTATTCCGGCACGCTACAATTCAACCCGATTTCCAGGAAAACCTTTGCATCCAATCCAGGGAGTTTCCATGATTGAAAGAGTTTATCGTCGAGCCAAACAAGCAAACTTAGTATCACATATGGTGGTGGCTACCGACGACGAACGCATTTTTCAGCACGTTCGGCAATTTGGTGGAGAAGTATTTATGTCATCCGAAAACCATCAAAGTGGTACCGATCGTTGTAGCGAAGTATTGGATATAGCCGAAAAAGAGTTCGGAATAACATTTGACATTGTGGTCAATATTCAAGGTGATGAGCCATTGATTGATGCCAATAATATAAATGTATTAGTTGATGGTTTTTCAAATTCCAAAATAGAAATTGCGACTTTAAAAAGGCGGATTTTTGATAAAAACGAACTGTTTTCGAAAAATGTTGTAAAAGTGATTACCGACATTCATAACAAAGCCATTTATTTTAGTCGTTACCCCCTGCCTTTTATTGCAAATACATTGGAGGATGAGTGGTTAATACAACACGATTTTTATAAACACATTGGAATTTATGCATACCGCACTGAAATACTGCGAAAAATTACTAATTTAGCAACTTCAAATTTAGAAAATTGTGAAAAATTAGAACAACTTCGATGGATTGAAAACGGCTTCTCTATTTATGCTTTTGTAACCAATTCTGATGTCTATTCCGTTGATGTAATCGATGATGTTAAAAAAATAGAACGTTTATTAAATAATATTGTACAATGAAAATTGCCTCCAGCATCTTAAAATTGTTGATTGAAGATAATGAAGTGAGCATCCGTAATTTTGGAATGTTTTATAAAGAGCTCGAAAATGCGAGTATACACCCAATTACTAAAGATGTTAGTCCTCCATCAAAAAAAGTGATGTTTACCAGAGTCACGGGTTCAAATCCAGAAAGATTTGAGGATTTATTGGCAACCGAAAACAATATTTCGTTGGAAGAGGCCAAATCAAAGCTTCAATTGATGGTGAATGAATTTAATGATTCGCTAAAAACAAACAGAAAACTAGAGATAGAAGATTTTGCAGATATAAAATTAAATATTGATAATAGTTTTGACGTTGTTGTTAAAAAAAACCTCATTTTTGACAAAGAATACTTTTCGTTGCCTGCATTTCAAATTCAAAATAAACCAGAACCTCATGTTATGGATGAAAATAACAATATTTCAAACGAAGCTTTACCAGAAGAAGGTCTAGTTGTAAGTGCTGAAAAACAAAAAGTTGAAACCCCAGAAGTTCCACAAGATAAGAAAAAGAAAAAATCATCCTTTTTGTGGATTTTACTTGTCTTTTTATTTATGGGTGCTCTTTTAACACTCGGATATTTATATCAAGATGATGTAATGAAAATATTTCAAGGAGAAGAAAAAGCCATCGTCGAAAATGTTGAAGCAGATGAAGTTGAGCTGCTTGTGGAAGAGCCACAAATTGATTATGACGAAGAGGTTGCCACTCCCGAAGAAGTATATGAAGAACCGATTGTAGAAGAAATAAAACCTGTGGTGACCCATGTCGCACCGGCTCCAACGGTTGACTTGTCAAAACTTAAATATGCCCCCAAAAATGGAGAAAAATATTATGTTATTGCAGGATCTTTCAAACGAATAAGCAATGCCGCCAACTTAGTATCTCAACTTGAAAAAAGAGGCTATAACCCTGTTGTGATGGCTGCCGATGAAAAAGGATTGATTCGTGTAGCATACAAACCAGGATTTGAAACAGAAAGAAAAGCACGCGATTTAGCCGACGAATTGTATGAAAACAAAAATGAACTTCCCTGGATTCTTAAATACTAACTATAATCGTACTTGTTTTGACTAAAAATAAATTACAACGATTTGAGGAGAATCTGTCTTTCCCAAATTTGTTCCAACCCAGTTATGATGATTTGCTTGAAAAACCATTCTCACTTAAGGGAAAATGGAGAACAGACTTTTTTAAAAACAATCATCCCATTGTTCTCGAATTAGCATGTGGAAAAGGCGAATATACAGTGGGTTTAGCAAAACGCCACCCCAATGTTAATTTTATCGGCATAGATCGCCAAGGAGCCAGAGTTTGGCGTGGCTGCAAGACATCAAATGACGAAAATTTAGTCAATGTAGCGTTTCTTAGAACTCAGATTCAATACATTGACCTTCTGTTTGCCAAAGACGAGGTGGACGAAATATGGATTACTTTTCCCGATCCACAACCCAAAAAATCTAAATTAAAGAGACGACTCACTTCCCAAAACATGCTCGAACGATATGCAAAAGTGCTCAAGCCTGATGGAATAGTGCATCTGAAAACCGATAGTGTTTTTTTTACTGACTTTACCTTGGAGGTAATAGAAGAAAACAAGCACTTATTGCAGTTTTGCACTCATGATTTATATCACGAATATCCAGATATGGAAGTAGCCAGTATTCAAACATTTTACGAACAAATATGGCTGAACCAAGGCTTGAAAATCCATTATCTTAAGTTTCAGCTTCATCCATCCATGTTTAAATAGAATTACAATGCAAGAATCGGAAGATTTTCAAAAGCAAGTTTGGCAGGTGGCAGAGCTCATTCCGTTTGGCAGAGTCACTACTTATGGAGCCATTGCTCATTATTTAAACAAGCCTAATGCAGCCCGAATGGTAGGGTGGGCTATGAATAAAAGTTTTTCATCCTCGGCAAATATCCCGGCTCACAGAGTTGTGAATAGAAATGGGGAATTGACTGGGAAAATGCATTTTGGCTCGCCTCAGCTAATGGAAATTTTGTTAAAAGAGGAGGGAGTTGAGGTACTAAATAATCGAATATTGAATTTTGATTCGTATTTTTGGAATCCAAATATAGAATTGGTGTAATAACATTAAAAATAAACATGAGCAAGTATTTAAAAACAATTGAGTTAAAACAGATTTTGATATTAGCATCTTCGCTTTTGATGATTCCGGGTGTGTTTCTCAAATTTATGCAGGTTTCAGTTAAAATGAATATTTTCGGTATGTCACTTAATAAAACGGTGGCTATCGATTATTGGCAAAATGGTCAAGGAGATGGAAAGTTTATATTGATAATAGCCTTTTTGACTTTGTTAATCGTTTTTTATCGCAATTATAAATTTATTTGGGTATCTCTTGTTGCTTATTTTACCGTTATTGTTTATTCCATCATTGAAATTGCATCCGATTCTATTAAAGTTCAAAACACTGAGATGGGAAATATGTTTATGGATGTTATTGGAAAGCCCGAAATGAGTATTTTTCCTCGTGAGGGAGCATTGTTTCTGATGCTTGGATTTGCGGCATTGATTACCGCAGCTTTTGTGAAGAACCAAGAGGTTTTCAATTTTGAAAAAATAGATGGGTTCGATATGAACAAAGTAGATGACAAAAATTCGGAAAGTGTAAATGTTGAAAATTCTAAAGAATAATGAGAAGATTGAGCTATTTTTTGCTGAAATTAGGTGGATGGAAGGTCGAAAAAACAATCCCTAAAGAGGCTACTCGTGCTGTTTTAGTTGTGGCACCTCACACTTCTATGTGGGATTTTTATTATGGAAAACTAGCAATGATATGGATGGGGCTAAATGTCCGTTATTTAATCAAAAAAGAATCTTTCTTTTTCCCAATCGGTTATTTTCTAAGAAAAATGGGAGCCATCCCTGTTGATAGACAGCAGGTGAGAAAATTCCCACTGCATGTGGCAAAATTATTTGAACAACACGAGGAACTTACCATTATGATTGCACCTGAAGGAACGCGTCAGCGTACTGATCATTGGAAAAAAGGATTTTATTTTATTGCTACTCAAGCCAATGTCCCCATCGTTTTAGCATACATGGATTGGAAAAAAAGAGTTGGTGGAATTGGAAAAGTAATTTATCCAAGTGGAAATTATGAACAGGACTTAAAAGAGATTCACGATTTTTATAGAGGAATGCAAGGTAAACACAAGGGTCAATTTAATTTAGAAAACGATGATGAATAATTTAACAGAACAAGACAAACATTATTTGAAAATGGCCATTGATTTAGCCATCGAAAATGTAAAATCGGGTGGTGGACCTTTTGGTGCTGTTATTGTAAAAAATAATGAAGTTTTAGCTACGGGCGTAAACAATGTTACCACCAAAAACGACCCCACTGCACATGCTGAAATTACAGCTATTCGAAATGCATGCGATAAATTGCAGGATTATCAATTGGAAGGATGTTCTATTTATTCCAGTTGCGAACCTTGTCCAATGTGTTTGGGTGCCATATATTGGGCTCGTCCTGAGAAATTGTTTTTTGCCGCTTCCAAAGACGATGCCGCTTCGGTGGGTTTTGACGACTCTTTTATTTATACTGAAATTCCAAAAGAGATTCATAAACGAAAATTAGTTACCTATCATGCACTTCAAAAAGAGGCTTATGCCCCTTTTGAGATTTGGAAAAACATGGAGCAAAAAACGGAGTATTAGACTTTAGGCAAAAGTAGAAAGGTAAAAGTAGAAAGAAAGTGCCTGCAAATACTAAATCTTAAAAGAATACGACTTTACAATATCATGAATGGCCTTTTCAGAGGTTAATTTGCTTTCAAAAAGATGTATTTTATCTGCATATACATCTTGAATATGGTTTGTTTGGTATTTTTCCACACATTTCCAAAACCAGCCTTTATCAATTGTTTTATGAATTCGGGCAAAAGTGATGTGAGGCACAAAATTCCCAGCATCGGGCAAATATCCAATGGGTTTGAGTGCTTTCATAATTTCGTTGTGAATTTCCTTTAGTTTTTCTTCTTGATCTATACCAAACCAAAGGATTTGAGGTTTGTATGAACTGCCAAAAGCACCGATTTTTGTTACGGAAAACTCAATTGGCTTGATATTTTGACATACCTCTTCGAGTTGTTTGTCGATTTTTTTCAGCTTATAATCGGGCGTGTTTCCAAAGAATTTAAGCGTTAAATGGGCAATGTTTGTATCTGCCCAAGAGATGGAATCTCTTCTTAGTAAGTGTTTTAAATCATTAACAGTGGAGA